>JAIFMY010000128.1 GCA_020048155.1 Bacteroidota bacterium | reverse complement strand
GGCAATACCTGAAAAACAATTTTCAACCCGATGAAGGCCGGGCGCAGGAGCATGTGCTTTTTTTCAACAAAATAAATCCCGGGTACATGCATGGCGACGAGCTGCTTTGCCTGACACGCTTCACTGCCCAGAATCTGACTCCCCTCATCAAACGCCTGTTGCATGTATAATCCCCATGCCTGGAAATACAAACTACTCAGGCTGGCACAGGCGGGCTATTACCGCAAGTTCAGGCGGGCAGCTGCCCAGTTGCAACACACCCAAACCCGCATTTTGCTGCACACCCTGCACCTGAACCAGCATACCCAAATAGGTGAAAAATATGGTTTTGCCCACATAAAAAACTATGCAGACTACACAGCACGGGTGCCCGTGCAAGACTACGACAAGCTGCTGCCCGCCATAGAAAGCACCATGCAAGGAGCCCCGCACATGCTTACCTCCGAAAAGGTGCGCTACATGGCCATATCCAGCGGCACCAGTGCAGCCAGCAAATATATACCCTATACCGCAGGTTTGCTTGGCGAGTTTCAGCATGCCACCGGAGCATGGCTCTACAACCTGTATACCGAACGCAAAGCGTTGAGCCAGGGCAAAGCATTCTGGATAATAACTCCCCCCGTAAGCAACCACCAGACCGATGCTGCCATTCCCATAGGTTTCGACGATGACTCGGGCTACTTCGATGGCTTTTCGCGCAGGCTCATACAAAGCATCATGGCTGTACCCGATGTACTGGCACACTGCACCCATTACCCCGACTACCTGCTCTTGCTTTGCTTTTTCCTACTGAGTGCCGACGATATTGTGCTTATTTCTGTATGGAATCCATCCGTTCTGATTGTATTAAAAGAACTGATAATAAAACACAAAGACCTACTCACTACATGCATGGCTGAAGGTAGCATAGCGCAACATATTGAGCACGTGTCACAAGTACATGCCTATTTGCAAAAGTACATAAAGCCTCAGCCTGCACGTGCCTCCCGCATTGCCCAAATATTGGGTGAGCCCAACCCGGCCATACACCAGCTTTGGCCACGCCTGGCGCTCATCAGTTGCTGGACCGATGGCTGGGCAGCATCCTACATTCCTGAAATAAATACAATGTTTCCGGGGGTTGAAATACAAGGCAAAGGACTGCTGGCTACCGAGGGCGTGGTGAGTATTCCGCTGCTGCACAAAGGCGGTTGCAGCCATGTACTGGCCGCCAATGCTCATTTCTACGAATTTGTGTGTACCGAAAACGGAAGTATACGCCCAGCATGGGAGCTGCAAGCAGGCATGCAATACGAAGTGCTGCTCACTACACGTGGTGGGCTATACAGGTATCCGCTGCACGATGTGGTTGAGGTTACCGGATTTCATATGCACCTGCCGGTTTTGCATTTTGTAGGAAAAAGCAATATAAGTTGCGATCTTACAGGCGAAAAACTGAATGTGCTGTTCGTAGAACGTGCATTGCCCCCCATATGGCTGGCTCATGAATTAGAAGTTCAGCATTGGTTTCTGGCTCCTACTGCTTCGCTGTGCGGGTATGTGCTGCATGTGTATGCCCCATACACAGATGCCGAAAAACTTACCGCTTTGGCAGAATCACTAGACCAAGCACTTATGCAAAACTTTCACTACAAACATGCCCGCAACCTGCAACAATTGCAAGCACTGCGCGTATATTTGCTCAACAGGCAAGGCTGGTGTTCCTACCACCAACAGGCCAATGGCCACTACAAACTAAGCACCGCCAAGCTCAGCCATTTGCACAAAACGCCGGGCTGGGAGCACAGCCTCGAAGGCAGTTTTATAGCATAAACAAAACAACAAACACAAGCACCATATGGTAAAGAAAAAATTGCTGATAGTACTCATAGACGGGCGCATACACCGCCTCAAACTTGGTTCGTTTATGCGCTCGTTTCGCGAAGCGCCCCTCACTGCTACCTTTCTGGCAGCATTGGTTCCCCCAGATTTGCCGTTCGACATTAGCATTGCCGACGAAAGCATAGGGCAGAATCCGCGCCAGGAGGGCATAGACATGGTAGCCATAAGCCTGCTCACCGGCACATCTATACGTGGCTACGAGCTGGCCGACTGGTACCGCAGCCAGGGTACTACCGTAGTGCTGGGCGGTGTGCATGTGACCCTGCTGCCCGATGAGGCTGCCCAGCATGCCGATGCCATAGTAACAGGATTTGCTGAAATAGCATGGCCTCAGCTGCTGCGCGACTATCTGGCAGGGCAAATGCAGTCAAACTATAAGGGTGAGAAGGGATTGTTTGAGCATATGCCTGTGCCACGTCGCGACCTGCAATCGAAGTACGGGTACATGGTGCCCAATACCGTGAGTGCTACTCGTGGATGCAAGTCGGTATGCGATTTCTGCTCCATATCTGCCGCCAATTTCGGTTGGAACAAACGCCCCATATCTGAGGTGATACAAGAGATAAAAGGCATGGGCGCCAAACGAATCGTATTCAACGATGTAAGCATGGGCGAAGACCCCGACTACTTCAAAGAACTGATGCGCGAACTCATACCCCTGCGCTTGCAATGGGGCGGGCTGGTGAGCACCAAGGTTTTCCGCGATCCCGAGATGCTGCCGCTCATGAGTGCCAGTGGTTGTGTGTATCTGCTCATTGGGTTCGAGTCGCTCAACAACTACGCCCTCAAGCGCATAAACAAGGGATTCAACAAACTGGAGGAGTACAAAATGGTGGTAGATGGTATGCACCAGCACAACATTGTACTTATGGGTTGCTTCATATTCGGGTTCGATGAGGACGATAAAACCATATTCCAGCAAACATTGGATTTTGTGAACGATTACAAAATAGATATTCCACGCTATGCCATATATACTCCTTACCCGGGCACACAGGCTTTCGATAAGTTGAAGAAGGAAGACCGCTTGCTGCACACCTGGTGGCACCACTACGATACGCAGCATGTAGTATTTCGCCCGGCCAATATGACTCCGCAAGAACTCGACGAGGGGTTTAAGTGGGCATACAAGAAAACCTTTCAGTTGCCTTCTGTGCTAAAGCGTACGCTGGCTACCGGGCGCAATTTCCCCATTACTTTTGGCGGAAATCTGGCGTACAACATATATATACGTCGCCTTTTTGCCGAACAAAACCGGATACATACTCCTTGAGAATTGAGAATTGAGAATTGAGAATTTCGCGATGCGGGAATAAGTTTTTGTGATTGAGTGGTTGACTTCAAGTCACCCGCTCAATAGGCATAAATTTTAAAACCTTTACGGTGCTTTGCGCTGGCCTTTGTGTACTTTGCGGTTGAAATTATTTCGGACTTCGGAGAAGAATGGAACGCTGATTGGACTGATTGGAAGGATCTAAACTGATCTTTTGGTTTCACGCAGAGTTTCGCAGAGTTAAGCGCAGAGTTTCGCAGATTTTTATCTTATTAATGAGTGGTTGACTTCAAGTCACACACTCATTAGTCTATAAATTCGTGTCTTTGTGGCAACAATTATCCGCCCCGGGCATTCTCATTTTTCAATTCTCAATTATTAGATAAAAATCAAATTTTGTATATTTGTTTTCACAGTACACTTTAATTTTAGTAGAACAAGGATAATACCTGAGGATATAAAACCCGTTAAAGAAACTGGTTGTAACAGCCCATTTTGATGAGAAAATGACTAAAACGAATCAGCTATGAAATTTACATACGATCCAGAAGCAGACGCCCTATATATTTATCTTACCCACAACAAAGTGTCCGAAACCCAGAATTTGTCTGACGATATAAATGTAGATATAGATGAAAACGGCCAAACCATAGGGATTGAAGTTTTGAGGTTTATTCAGAACCATAAGCAAGAATTTTTCCAGGCATTTAAGCAAATAGAGCATACCGTTTGGAAATGGGAAGAATCGCCCCATGAAGCGTAAAATAATGGTGAGTGATGAATTATGAGTGATTTCGGAAAAATTCGTGCATTTCGGATTTCGGAGAAGAATGGAACGCTGATTGGACTGATTGGAAGGATCTAAACTGATCTTTTGGTTTCACGCAGAGTTGCGCAGATTTTACCGCAGAGTTCGCAGTGGTTTTGAATGGAACGCAGGTTTAGTTATGAGTGGTGAGTGATGAATTATTAGTTTTTGTAAAAAATTCGTGCATTCGTGGCTTATTTTATTTCGGATGTGCGATTTCGGATTTCGGAGAAGAATGGAACCCTGATTGGACTGATTGGAAGGATCTAAACTGATCTTTTGGTTTCACGCAGAGTTGCGCAGATTTTAGCGCAGATACTCGCAGAGTTTTCAACTCATATCTCACAACTCATCATTCTCAATTCTTCATTCTCAATTCTTCATTCTCAATTCAAAAATTTATATATTTCATAAAAGAGTGCAAAACGCAATATGAGTGTCTATAAAATCGTAAATTTGTAGTACCTCAATCACCAACCGGAAATGAAAACCCACAAACGCATCCCAAAAATAAAAAAGGCAGAATATACCGATGGCAAAATTGTTGTCATATTCGACAACGAGGCCATATATTGCATTCGACACCCATTCAATAATTTGGACCAAATACATCCTATTTGATGAACCTTTCGAAATAGGAAACAATTCGGTTTATCTCTACTCAAAACCATTAGATAGCTGATTGCGTGTGTATTGCTATTGAGTGGTTGACATCAAGTCACCCGCTCATCAGTCAATCAAGAATGGAACGTAGGTTTAATTATGAGTTATGAGTTATGAGTTATGAGTTATGAGTTATGAGTTATTCGAAAAAAATTCGTGCATTCGTGGCTTACAAGATTTCGGATATGCGATTTCGGATTTCGGGAAAATTCAAATAGGAACGCAGATTTAGTTATGAGTGGTGAGTGATGAATTATTAGTTTTTCGTAAAAAATTCGTGCATTCGTGGCTCAATTTATTTCGGATATACGATTTCGGATTTCGGAAAGGAATGGAACGCAGATTGGACTGATTGGACGGATCTAAACTGATCTTTTGGTTTCACGCAGAGTTGCGCAGATCTAACCGCTGAGTTGCGCAGAGGTTTTGAAAGGAACGCAGGTTTAATTATGAGTGGTGAATGATGAATTATTAGTTTTCGTAAAAAATTCGTGCATTCGTGGCTCAATTTATTTCGGATATGCGATTTCGGATTTCGGAGAAGAATGGGAACACAGATTGGACGGATTGGACGGATCTAAACTGATCTTTTGGTTTCACGCAGAGTTGCGCAGATTTAACCGCAGAGTCTCGCAGAGGTCAGCGCTGAGTTTCGCAGAGGTTTTGAATGGAACGCAGATTGGACGGATTGGACGGATCTAAACTGATCTTTTGGTTTCACGCAGAGTTGCGCAGATTTAACCGCTGATTCCCGCAGAGGTTTTTCTCAGTAAAAATCAGTCAGATCTGCGTCCCATTTTTTGATTGTATTGTTTCACGCAAAGTTTGGCTCAGTTTTTTAATTATCCCTCAACCCTAAGTATTGAGAGCAAATTTGGTCGAAACGATTTATAATTTCTGCAATAGTATGAGGTGCAATAGGATTATGTAAATCTGGATTTTCAAGAGGATGTTCGTGCCAGCCGACTCTATTATCACGGTCAATTGCCCAAATTCTATGGTCTTTGAAAATGACACTAAATGACATTACGAAAAAAGCCTGATTGTAGAAAACAGTAAGCTTGTAATCCTTTCTAAGTCCAACGGTACCTTGCAACGAAATCTCTGTACGCGGTTGAATAACTATAGAATCTACATATGGGATATTTCTTAGTGATTCCCTAATCTCGTATTCAAATTGCGCTAGTTCCATTCTTTCAGATATTGCTGAAGCAATTGCAAAAGAGCTGTTTTCTCGCCCCATTCATAATATTCCTTTTCAATGCCTTCTGTAAACCCATCGGGCATATTTACCGATTCCTTTTCAAATTCCTCATAGTTCATTCCCCATTTAAGTTCATATTGAGCTATTTGGCTCTTTAGGAAAAATATTCTGAGTTTCAAATATTCAGGCAACAGTATTTGAAGCGACTGTTCTATATTCGTTTGTTTTGTAAGTGTTTGCAATTGTTTGCTTATCTCTGCAAATTGCATATGATGGTATTTAATGTGTAACTGATGTAAATATACGAAAATTTTGGAATAATTGTGAGGGATGAATTATGAGTGATTCGTATAAAATTCGTGCATTCGTGGCTTATTCTATTTCGGATATGCGATTTCGGATTTCGGAGAAGAATAGGAACGCTGATTGGACGGATTGGACGGATCTAAACTGATCCTTTGGTTTCACGCAGAGTTTCGCTGATTTAACCGCAGAGTTTCGCAGAGGTCAGCGCAGAGTCTCGCAGAGGTTTTGAATTATGGACTATTGAGCGGGTGACTTGAAGTCAACCACTCAATAACAAAAACTAACTCCCGCATCGCGAAATTCTCAATTCTCAATTCTCAATTCTCAATTCTCAATTCTCAATTCTCAATTGTTCGTTCTCAATTCTCAATTTTCAATTAATTCTCACCCTACGTTTGCATTGGAGTTGATGTTGTCTATGATGCTGATGATGCGGCCGGCGTTCACATCGTCGAAGATGCCTATCAGGCCGTTGTCGTTGGCATTGGTAAACGGCTGCTCAAAGAGCATTTGCTTGTCGATGGTGCCATTTTTGGTCAGAAAATCGATGATGGTGTTTATGAAGGTCATTTGGTCGGAGCTGAGATTTCCGGCTTGTATAAACCCTGAAAAAGCCTGATTGGCTGCTTCCGATTTCAATCCCAAAATACTGCGTACAAACTTACCCAGGGGCTGCTTGCCAAATTCTTTTTCGTAGTCGGCACGGGTGCCGCGTTCTTTGGCATCGAAGAGCATATTCTCGAGCACCGTAAGCTCATCGGAGGTGATGGGCTGGTTGTTGCGCAGTTTGCTGATGGTGATGTGGTCTTTGTTTTCGCGCAAGAAACGTTCCACACGGGTTTTGTAGGCGAAACTAGCGGGCTTTCCATACATTTCCCCGTTTTCTTCTACCATACTTACCGAATCCTCAAAATTGGTATATACCACTTCGCCTTCCTTGGCATCAAGGTATTTCACCAAGTTGCGGATGGTTTGGCGGATTTCTTCCAGACGCTTGTGTGTAAGGTCTTTGTAAAATTGGCTTTCCTTCATGGGCTCTATGGTACCTTTGGCATTGAGCACCTCCGGAATGGTATACTTGTGGCTCAGTTCCGAGGAGATGTTCACCAGTTTTTCGCGATATCCTATTTCCTTCTCGTCTTTGAGCAGGCGTGCATGCATGAGCTTGAGCATGAGCAGGTCGAACCGCTTGATGCGCTCGTGCTCGTACATGTTTACAGGCAGGTGAGCTAGCTGGTTTTCTATGGTGTGCATGTCGGCCACGCTTAGATTGTCCCAGCGTTCGCGTTTCTTGAAATCTTCTACTTGCTGCTTCACCATTTTCACCTCAAAACGATCTTTGTTGAGGCTCTGAATGGAGGCATGGAGCATATTCCGAAACTGATTGGCCAACTCTACGTTTTCAGGAAGGCCTGTGATGGCAAGCAGATTGCTTACTTGCAGGCGAGCTTCGAATAGCTGTTGAGAAAGCGATTTTAGCCCCGGATTAGGCTCTTCTTGTGTATTTTGGTTGAAAAAATGGAAATTGCCGCACACATCGAATATCTTGAAATACTCTTTGTCTTGTTCTGGGCCAAAAATATCGGGGCAAAGGCGGGTGCCACGGCCTATCATCTGCCAGAATTTGGCATACGAGCGTACTATTTTGAAAAACACCAGATTGAGTACCCGTGGGGCATCTACGCCCGTATCGAGCATATCTACCGAAACGGCTATCTGGGGCATGTTTTCAACGTATTTTTGCTGGAAAGCTTCTATGAGCGTTTGTGCGTGCGATACCTGATTGTGTATGGCCATTATGTAGCCTGCCGGATAGTGCGGGTAGCGTTCCAGAAAACATTCCACTATAAAAGCTGCGTGTTTTTGGTTCACCGCAAATATGATGGTACGGCCTATTTTGTCGCCACCTTCTATTTTGAGGCATTGCGACATGAATACATCCAGCACTTTGAAAACGGTATCTTTGTTGAACAACCATTTGTTGAGTGCCGTGGCATCTATTTCTTCGGGGTAAGTGCCATCGGCGGGATTGGCAAAAGTGTCTTCATATTGTTGGCGTTCTTCTTCCGAGAGTTGGTTGTACTGTATGCCCTCGCGCATGAAACCCGTTTCTACATATACGGTGCGGAAGGGAGCCAGAAATTTGGGCACAGCATCGGCCAGGTTGTACTCAAAAGTAGGGTCGCCGGCACTACACCCCAGCAGCTCGTAGGTATTGTGGTCTATGCTTTCTTTTGGGGTGGCCGTGAGGCCTACCACCAGCGCATCGAAGTACTCGAATATAGCTTGGTATTTGTTGTAAACCGAGCGGTGCGCCTCGTCGAGGATAATGAGGTCGAAGTGCCCTACACCGTAGTAACGGCCATCGTCGGAGCGCATCTGGTCTATCTTGTTCATGATGGTGGGATAGGTACTGAAAACCAAACGGGTAGAGCCTTGCTCTTCCTCTTCGGTGAGATTTACCGATGTGTAATCGGGCAAATACTCATTGAAGTTGGTTTTGGCTTGCTTTACGAGCGTGATTCTGTCGGCCAGAAACAACACCCTTTTCACCCAACGGCTGCGGTAAAGCACATCTACCAGGGCAGCAGCTACACGGGTTTTGCCACTACCTGTGGCCATTACCAGCAGGGCTTTGCGCTGTGCGCCTTTCAGCGGCTGCGAGTCGGGCGCTACAAATGCCTCGGCTATGCGGCGTATGGCTTCTATCTGGTACGAGCGGTCTACTATATCGGGGTTTATGTTGGTAAGGCGTGCATCGGTGCGGGTGCTGCGTTGCTGTATGAGCCACTCCAGCTCGGTTTTGGTGTAAAAACCATATACACGGCGTGGAGCCGAATAAAACACATCGTCCCAGATGTATGTCTCAAACCCATTGGTGTAAAAAATCACCGGGCGTTGCTTGTACATCTGCTCCAGGCAATTGGCGTACAAAAAAGCCTGATACTTGCCATTCTCGGCATGGGCAGAAGTGCGCTTGGCTTCTATCACGGCCAGCGGCTTGCCATTGTCAGCCCAGAGCACATAGTCGGCGTAGCCGTTGCCATGCGGGTTTTGGCTGCTCAGTGGCATTCCTTTCACCGGAAACTCAAGCTCGTAGCCCTTGCGCAGCTCATGCCAGCCGGCTTCGTGCAGGTCGGCATCTATGAGGTGGGTACGGGTTTGGGCTTCGTTGAATTGCATGGCCATGTGGGCGGCGCGCTTCTTGCGGTTTTCTTCCGCTTTCTGGCGTGCGGCCTTTATTTTTTCGCGGTAGGCATTCAGGCTTATTTCCGATTCCTTGGCTTTGGCCAGCAGCTCCTCGTTTTTCTTGCGCAGTTTGTCTAGCTCTTCGGCCAGTTTTTTGGTTTCTGCTTCGTTTTCCAGTTCCTGCTCTTTGGCCTTGCGGGCGGTGTGGGCTTCTTTGGGAACAAAATTTTCGTCAAATTTCTCGGGCAGGGGCGGACAGGTGGTGGTGTAGGTATGGGCAAACCATTTCACAAAATCGAACATGTACATGAGGCTCACCAGCACTGTGTGGCCTTGCACCTTGTTGCCGTAGTGCAGGGCGCTGTTGCCCGTTTTGCGAATGATGGCCAGGCCGCTCATGTACTGCTGCGGCACTATGGCTTGCAGTTGGGCATTGCCTATGAGTTCTACAAGGCTGCTGTTGAATGGCATTTCCAAACTCTCGAACTCGTATATGAGGTGTATGCACTCCTCCAGCACCATGCGGCCATAACCTGCCGACGATACCGGCTCGGAGTATACCCGTTCTTCGGCTTTCTTGAGTTTGGCGTATATGCCCGGCCATGCCGGATACAAAAACTTGAAATTGCTCATATGCTACAGTACCTGAAAAGTGATGCTATGCTGGTGCACGGCCTAAAAATAATCAAATTTTGTATGAAAAACCAAGAATAAATGACAGCCCCATGCAAAAAAACACCGATTGGCAAGCCTGCCAGATACTACTCAGGCACCAGCTCACCGCTGAAGGCCTTTTGCAGCAAGCTGCCAAATAGCTCTTCTGCCTTTTGGGCTGCCCGGCTGGCCAGTTCTTTCTGCTTTTCAATTTCTTGCATGCGATCTGCAAATTGGTTTTGGAGTGAAAGTGGGGGGTAAATAATTGGAAATTCCTCTATATGTTCTTTGTTTAACTGTCTTTTATCAATACCCCCAACACATACACTTCTTATATGATTCCTATAAGAATTTGTTGTGAGTATGTGCAAAATAAAATTATGGCATTCATTTTTCAGTAGCCTAATTAAATATACGTGACCGTTTATGTTTGCAGAATCATTTTCACCTAAAAATAACGCAGCTCTTCCCAAACTACTATTTTCTGTATTGATTCTTCCAGTTTTAGTCATCAAAATATCTTTATGTTTCAGACTACTTTTTTTCATTTTTGAATGGGTTTCATTATCGATGTACGCAACATCATCATAAACTAACCTATTTTTCCAAACATTTTGACTTCTAAAAAATGTAATTCCCTCATTAATATAAACTTCTTCACCACCTAAAGGAGTATTTCCACTTAAAATATGAGTTGACAATTCTTTTAACTTTTTCACCTCCCAATTTTTGGGATTAGCGACAGGGTCACCAAACATATCGATGAAAAGGGACTGAGCGAGGAGGTCGTATTTGAGGAGCAGCTCCTTTGTCTTTTGGCGGTGCAAATCGGCAAGATCGAGAATTTCGGAAATTCTATTTTGTACATGAAGAGGAGGGAGGGGGATTTGGATTTTGGAAAGAATGGAATTGTTTAAAATTGGGACAACTGCATTATTCGCATATTCTTTTAAGGTAGGAATGATTGTTTTTATGGCATAATATAGAAAATTTACATTCACTTCATTTGTAGGTATCAATGCTGTTATTTGCTGATTAGAACTACACAACGAGGTCGTTATTCCAATTTTACCTATTTCACCTATTGTAGTAAGAAGTAAAACATTTTCTTGAAACTGTGAAGCTTGCTTTTCTTCAAATGCCAATTCTGTTATCGTTCGCGAAGATTTTTGCAGAAACTTTCTTCCATTCAAATCACCTGGAGTATACCAATTTACGTCTCCGTTAAAATATTTTATTTCGGATGTTGGCGGAGTTTTTCCTGTTTTGAGAATGCAAATTTCACCTAAAGCAACCTTCTTCATGACAGGAGTTGTTTTAATTTGGTTAAAATTATATTTCTCTCTTGATCAATTTCTTCTAATTCTTCAATAATACTTTTAGGTGTTTTATAAAAAACCTCCTCATAAGTAACATTTTTGTATCTGTTAATACTTAGGTCGTAGTTGTTCTCTATAATCTCATTGAGCGGAACAAAAAAACTTTTATCGGTGCGTAATCTGTCGGTTTCGAGATGTAGTTTGTGAAATCGCTTAATGATGTCAGGAATGTCGGAGGTGATTGTAGGAGTGCGTTTATCGTCGAGGGTGAAGCCATCGGCCTGCATATCGTAAAACCATACGTGGTCGGTGCCGCCTGTTCCGGTTTTCGTGAAAAAAAGTATAGCGGTACTTACTCCTGCATACGGCTTGAATACGCCACTGGGCATGCTCACCACTGCCTGCAAGCGGTGCTCTTCTATGAGGTGCTTGCGTAGCTGCTTGTGCGCATTGGAGCTACCAAACAGCACACCATCGGGCACTATCACGGCTGCACGTCCGCCTATTTTGAGCAGGCGCAGTATGAGGCCCAGAAACAGAAGCTCCGTTTTTTTGGTTTTCACGGTTTGCAGTATGGCATCGTCCACAGCATCGTAGTCGAGGCTTCCCTTGAAAGGCGGATTGGCCAGCACCAGGGTGTAGGCTTCGCGCAGGTCGGAGTTGCTCTCGCTGAGGGCGTCTTTGGGTATGAGGTTGGGGTTTTCTATGCCGTGCAGTTGCAGGTTCATAGCCCCTATGCGCAGCATAGTAGGGTCAAACTCTACTCCGTTGAACATGTGGTTGCTAAAATGTTTCCGGAATTCGGGTTCAAGCAACCGGGTCGCATACGGTGTCTTCTTTGTGCAGTTGCACCATGTCTACCATCATTTTTATGATGTGGCGCGGGGTACGGAACTGTCCGTTGGTGCCTGCGGTGGCTATTTTGGAGAGGAGATATTCGTATAGGTCGCCTTTGGTGTCCTGGTCGGCCATCTGTATCTGGTCTACCATCTGCACCACCTGATCCAGCAGTCGGGGCGTAGGTATCATGAAGGTAGCGCCTTTCATCATTTGCGAGAAGATGCCCTCGTTCTGGTTGAGGTTTTTCATGTGGTCGAACACCGTAGGGTCGTAGGTTTTTACATCGGTAAAAAGCTTAAACATGGTTTCGGGGTCGCTATTGCGGAACTGGCTCCACCTGAGGTGCTGCTCATTGGGGCCGTAAATATGGTTTTTGATGGGAATTCCGGCAATATTTGCTTTTTTCTCTTCGAGGGTTTGTTTTTCGTCGAGCCTGCGTATAAATAGTAGGTATGTAAACTGCTCAATCACGGTAAGGGGGTTAGATATACCGCCAGTCCAGAAAGCATTCCAGATTTTGTCTACCTGCGAGCGTAATTCTCCTGTAATCATGTTTTGTGTGCAATGTGTTTATTGTGGTGTAAAAATAGGAAAAAAAAGGGGAATTGAGAATTGAGAATTGAGAATTGAGAATTTCGCGATGCGGGAATAAGTTTTTGTGATTGAGTGGTTGACTTCAAGTCACCCGCTCAATAGTCCATACTGATCCTTTTGATTCCTCTGCGGAACTCTGCGGTTAAATCTGCGAAACTCTGCGTGAAATATTGTTCACGTTTTCGAGGAAAATTCGTGCATTCGTGGCTTACAAGATTTCGGATTTCGGAAAAGAATAGGAACACAGATTGGACGGATCTAAACGGATCTTTTGGTTTCACGCAGAGTCTCGCAGAGTGCAGCGCAGAGTCTCGCAGAGGTTTTTACTCATAACTCACCATTCTCAATTCTTAATTCTTAATTCTCAATTCTCAATTCTCAATTCTCAATTCTCAATTCTTAATTCTTAATTCTTAATTCTTAATTCTTAATTCTCAATTCTTAATTCTTAATTCTTAATTCTCAATTCATAACTCACCATTCTCAATTCTCAATTCTTAATTCTTAATTCTTAATTCTCAATTCATAACTCACCATTCTCAATTCTCAATTCTCAATTCTCAATTCTCAATTCTTAATTCTTAATTCTCAATTCATAACTCACCATTCTCAATTCTTAATTCTCAATTCATAACTCAATGTCGTTTAGTTAAGGATTTAATTTAACGTACAGATATAAAGCAAATTAATAAGAATTATTTTAGGAATTTTTCTTTAAAAGACGAAAAAGAATACGTATATTTATAGGGTATAAAGGGGGGAACAAAACCCGAGTAAAAAATAAAGATTGTCGTGTAGA
>JAIFMY010000231.1 GCA_020048155.1 Bacteroidota bacterium | reverse complement strand
CTTCAATGCTTTTGAATGCATTGTCGTCTATGTCTATGTCTTTCAGTGCTTTGCCTATGCCGGGTATCATGCTCGCCAAATCCTTCAGGTTACCCATTTTCTTTATTTGCTGAATTTGGGAAAGGAAGTCGTTGAAATCGAACTGATTCTTGGCTATTTTTTTCTGCAGTTTTTTAGCCTGCTCTTCGTCAAATTGTTCCTGGGCTCTTTCTACGAGGGTTTTTATGTCACCCATGCCCAGTATACGCTCTGCCATACGGTCGGGGTGGAAAACATCGAGTGCTTCGAGTTTCTCGCCCGTACCTACAAATTTGATGGGTTTGTTTACTACCGCTTTTATAGAAAGTGCAGCACCACCGCGTGTATCACCATCGAGTTTGGTAAGCACCACTCCATCGAAGTTGAGTCTGTCGTTGAATTCTTTGGCGGTATTTATGGCATCTTGTCCGGTCATGGAGTCCACCACGAAAAGAATTTCGTGAGGTTTAATGGCATTTTTCACGCGGGTTATTTCCTGCATCATTTGCTCATCTATGGCCAAACGTCCGGCTGTATCCACTATCACGGTATCGTATCCCCTGAGTTTTGCTTCTTTTATGGCGTTTTCAGCAATTTTAACGGGGTCTTTGCTATCTTCTTCGGTATATACATTTACGCCAATCTGGCTACCCAATATTTTGAGCTGCTCTATAGCTGCAGGACGGTATACGTCGCCAGCTACAAGAAACGGACTGCGTCCGCGTTTTGTTTTCAGAAAGTGGGCTAGTTTTCCGGAGAAGGTGGTTTTACCTGAACCTTGTAAGCCTGCAATAAGTATAATTGCAGGATTGCCTTTTAGGTTTATGTCTTCGCTGGCACCACCCATAAGTGCGGTGAGCTCATCGTACACTATTTTAACCATCATTTGGCCCGGCTTCACAGCGTTAAGCACATCGGCACCAAGTGCCTTTTCCTTTACGGTATTGGTAAAATCTTTGGCAATTTTATAGTTAACGTCAGCATCAAGCAATGCACGTCTTACTTCTTTCAGGGTTTCGGCTACGTTCAGTTCGGTGATTTTTCCTTCACCTTTTATCATCTTTAACGAACGTTCCAGTTTCTCGGATAAATTCTCAAACATTGTTCAATTGTGCTTTACGATTGCGCTTTATAATAAAACGTTGCAAAAATAGTTTTTCTAATTGAATAAATCTAGGCGATGTACGAAAATAATTCAACAGTAGCATTACATACGGTTGGGTACATCTATGCCCAGCATATACATTCCATGTTTCACAACCCTGCCTACCAATTCCGAAATGCGAAGCCTGAAATTTCTCAGCTCAGGTTTTTCTTCTTTCAGAATAGAGTAGTCGTGGTAAAACTGATTGTAATCTTTCACCAGTTCGTACAAATAATTGGCTATAACGGCCGGGCTCATGTTTTGAGCTGCTTCTGCTACTATGAGCGTAAATTGGCGTACGGTACGTATGAGGTTTATTTCTTTTTTGTCGAGCACCAAGTTTTCGGGCAAATCGCCTTCTACATGCAGGCCTTGCTCGGTAGCTTTGCGTAGCACCGATTGTATGCGCGCATGGGCATATTGTATGAATGGTCCGGTATTGCCGTTGAAGTCGATTGACTCACGTGGATTGAATACCATATTTTTCTTAGGCTCTACTTTTAGAATGAAATACTTGAGTGCTCCCAAGGCTATCATGCGGTACAATTGTGTAGCTTCCTGCTCGCTCATTCCGTCGAGTTTGCCCAATTCCTGTGAAATTTCGCGCGATGTTTTTATCATTTCTTCCATCAGGTCGTCGGCATCTACCACGGTACCTTCACGCGATTTCATTTTGCCTTCGGGCAATTCTACCATGCCATACGACATATGGTGCAGATAATTGGCCCATTTGAAGCCAATTTTGGCCAACACCATTTTCAAAACCACAAAATGGTAATCCTGCTCGTTTCCTACCACATATACGTGTTTGTGAAAATCGTAATCGCCATGGCGCAATGCTGCAGTGCCCAAGTCTTGGGTCATGTACACGCTTGTACCATCGGCACGCAGAAGCAACTTTTGGTCTAGTCCTTCGTCGGTAAGGTCTACCCAAATGCTCGAATCCGGTTTCTGGAAAAGTATATTTTTTTCTAAAGCTTCCAGTACAAATTTTTTACCTGTGGTATAAGTTTCCGATTCGTAGTAAAAACGGTCGAAATCTACCCCCATTTGAGTATAGGTTTGCGTGAAGCCTTCGTACACCCATCCGTTCATCATTTTCCACAGGGCTATGGTGTCGGCATCGCCGGCTTCCCAAAGTCTGAGCATTTCCTGTGCTTCTTGTATAAGTCGGGCATTCTTTTTTGCTTCTTCTTCCTTCATGCCATCGGCCATGAGCTCTGCTATCTGCTTTTTGTATTCTTTGTCGAAAAGCACATAATATTCGCCTACCAGGTGGTCGCCTTTTTTACCAGAGTTTTGAGGTGTTTCGCCATTTCCCCAACGCTGCCATGCGAGCATCGATTTGCAAATGTGTATACCACGGTCGTTTATCAAATTTACCTTGGCTACTTTTTTTCCATTGGCTTCGAAAATGCGCGAAAGCGAATGTCCGAGCACATTGTTGCGAATATGCCCAAGGTGCAGCGGTTTGTTGGTGTTGGGCGATGAATATTCTACCACATACACTTCATCGTTGAGCCCTTTGCGTGGGCAGCCAAAATGCTGGTTGGGATATGTTTTATTCAGGAAATTTATCCAGATATGGGTATCTATTTTTACATTTAAAAAACCTTTTATTACTTCAAAACCAGTTATTTCCGGAAGATTGGTTTTCATATATTCACCAATTTCTTTCGCGGTTTGTTCGGGCGATTTTTTAGAAATTTTGGTATATGGAAATACTACAACCGTGAAATCTCCTTCCATGTCCTTGCGTGTAGGTTGCAAGGTGGCTTCGGCATCGGTAGCAGAGTAGTTATATAGGCTTGCTAATGCTTCGAGTAGTACATTTTTCAGATGAAATTCTATACTCATTTTTATTTTTATTTTTCAATTCAATTCTGCCTGCAAAGATAGTATATCTGATATTAAGAATAAATCTAAAAAAAGCGGACGACAAACTGTACTTGGTTTAAAATACTTGAAACTATGCTTGTATTTAGCGCATCATGTTGTATTTTCGTGCCAAAACTTTGTCTGTGCATGCGTATAGAAAGCAAATACTTATATTTTATTTGTGTACTCTTCTGTTTTTTGGGTTGCAAATCTGCCGATAACAGTGTTGGTATTTCGCCAATGAATGGCTTTGAGGAATATCACAGGGGCGATTTGCGTATTGTGTTTTACAATGCAGAAAATCTGTTCGACACGCAGAATGACTCACTTACGCGCGACGATGAGTTTACTCCCGAGGGCGACAAGCGCTGGACGTATAGCCGTTTTGTGCAAAAACTCAATAACTTGTACCGTGTTTTTACGGCCATAGGCCAGGGCGAACCTCCGGATATAATAGGTATGTGCGAAATTGAAAACTATTATGTACTCAATGCCCTGATACATAAAACTCCGCTGAGCGATGAAAATATGGGCATTGTGCATCAGGAATCGAAAGACGCACGTGGCATAGATGTGGCTTTGCTTTATCGCAAAGAAACCTTCGAGCCTATCACATTTCAGATAATACGCATTCGCTTTCCAAATGAGCCAAACTACAATACCCGCGATATACTTTATGTAAAAGGTGTAGCCAAGTCTACGGATACTTTTCATGTATTTGTAAACCATTGGCCTTCGCGCTGGGATGGGCAGATGTTTACCGAAGCATCGCGTATGTTCGTAGCCTCGCAATTGCGGTTGGTTGTAGATTCTATTTTTCGCACCGATGCGGATGCCAATATAGTTATAATGGGCGATTTGAACGATTATCCGACTGACAGAAGTGTGGTAGAAGTGCTGAATGCCGGATTGCCGTCTAAAACTTTCGCCGATACCACCCTTTACAATCTTGCTGCCGTGCTGAATGCCAAAGGCTATGGAACACATAAAAACGAAAACTCATGGGGCATGCTCGACCAGATGATTGTGAGCGGCAGTTTGCTAAATGGCGCTGCCGGATGGAAATGCTCTCCCAACTCCATACACGTTTTCAATCCTTACTTTCTGCTCGAAGAGGACGCTACCTACCTGGGCACCAAAACCTACAGAACCTATCTGGGGTTTGTATTCAATGGCGGATTCAGCGACCATCTGCCGGTTTATACCGATTTTGAATTAACAAAATGATTATGGAAAAGAAACTTAAAATAATATTCATGGGCACTCCTGCATTTGCCACGGGTGTGCTCAAAGCAATGGTAGAGGCCAATCTGGATATAGTGGCCGTAGTAACTGCCCCCGACAAACCTGCCGGACGTGGGCTGAAACTCATGCCCAGCGATGTGAAACAATATGCCGAATCGGTGGGTCTGCGTGTGTTGCAACCCGAAAAACTTAAATCGCCAGAATTTCTGGACGATTTGAAATCCCTGGCCGCTGATTTATTCATAGTAGTTGCATTCAGAATGTTGCCCGAAGTGGTTTGGAATATGCCTCCCCGTGGAACCATAAACCTGCATGCTTCATTGCTGCCACAATACCGAGGTGCGGCGCCTATACACTGGGCTGTAATAAATGGGGAAAAAGTTTCGGGTGTTACCACGTTTTTCATACAACATGCCATAGATACCGGAAACCTTATTTTCCAAGAGGCCATGCACATAGGCGAAAACGAAACTACCGGACAACTGCACGACCGAATGATGCTCACTGGTGCAAAACTCATACTTAAAACCATAGATGCTGTGGAAAATAATGCAGCACCATCTGTGCCCCAACATATGCCCGATGATGGCGCATTGCAGCATGCCCCTAAGATTTTTAAAGAACACTGCCTCATAGACTGGACCCGGACTACTACCGAAGTACATAATCTGATAAGGGGATTAAATCCGTTTCCCGTTGCATATACCGGACTCAAGAACCTTCAGACTGAAGAGTGTATGGTGTTGAAAATATATGAAAGCGTGGCGCACATACAAGTTCATTCCCAGTCGCCGGGCGAAATAGTAAGCGATGGTAAAAATTTTGCAAAAGTTGCTGTTTCAGATGGTTTTGTTGAGTTGCGGCTGGTGCAGCTTTCGGGGCGTAAAGCTATGCAAATAAGCGATTTTCTAAGGGGTTTTAATTTTGAAAATTATGTATTATCTTCGGATGTAATATAACCCAGCAATGTTTTGCTTTTTGGTATTTAAATAATGTAAAATGAAACAAGAACGCACCATCACTTTTCATGAATACAGCAGCCTTTCTGAAATGTCGCAAATGGATAAGCTGCTTATAGAAGCCGCTCACAACGCTGCCCAACATGCATACGCGCCGTATTCCAAATTCAAAGTAGGTGCCGCAGTTTTGCTGGCCAATGGAAAGACCGTTACAGGCTCAAACCAGGAAAACGCTGCTTATCCTTCCGGATTGTGCGCCGAGCGGGTAGCTCTGTTTTCAGCCAATAGCCAGTATCCCGAAGTAGGCCTCAAAACGCTTGCTATTTGTGCCATTTCCAACAATGAGCTTACCCAGCAGCCTGTAACCCCATGTGGAGCCTGCAGGCAGGTGATGCTCGAAACTGAAATGAGATTCAAACAGCCTTACAAGGTTATTTTATACGGAAAAGGAAAAATTATTGTGATTGAATCGGTTCATGAATTGTTGCCCTTGGCATTTGATGACTCGTTTCTGAAATAAACCTGTGATATGATGCAAAAACTCAATGCTACCAATCTGGATATCATTGCATTCGATGCGGATGATACGCTGTGGGTAAACGAAACTTTTTACCGGAATATGGAAAATAAGTTTTGCGATTTTCTCAGCGATTTTGGAACGCCTGCATACATTTCTGCTGAGCTTTTCAAAACAGAAGTTGCCAATCTTTCGCTTTATGGATTTGGCGCCAAGGCTTTTGTGCTGAGCAATATAGAGACATTCATACGTATAGCAGGCAACAAAACTACTCCGGCACAAATACAGAAAATTTTGGATTTGGGCAAAGAGCTGGTTGATATGCCTATGGAACTGCTCGATGGGGTAAATGAGGTGTTGCAAAAACTGAGCAGCAAATACAAACTCGTGGTTGCTACCAAAGGCGATTTGCTGGATCAGGAAAGGAAATTGCGCAAGTCGGGTCTCGAAAAATATTTTCACCATATAGAAATTATGAGTGACAAAAAAACATCGGACTACGAGAAAATGTTTGACAGGCTGAGTTGCGACCCCAGTAAACTAATGATGATTGGCAATAGCATGAAATCTGACATCATGCCCATTCTGGAGCTGGGTGGATATGGGGTTTATGTGCCATTTCATACGGTATGGGCACACGAGGTGGCCGACGATAAAATAGAACATCCCCGACTTTACAAAATAAACCATATAACTGAGCTAAGCAGTATAATAGACTACTAAGCATTGTGTTTTAGTTTGCAAAATATTGAAAATCATTCATGTAAAATACTATACTAAGTTTAACACCATTGGATTACGAAGTGTGAAATTTTCTGCATTGTTATTTTCTTGAAATTGAAAAATGCCTATATTTGTAATTGAATCTGAAGTATCATGAATCTCACTCTTCAATTGCCTGCTTCGTTGCACCTTACACCTGCTCTATTTGCGCAAATGCAAATGAACAATAAGGGGATAAACCTGCGTTACGAGCATGCTACACTTACTATTGAAGAAGAAGCCTTGCAATTTTCGGAAACAGACTTCCTGGAAATCCAATTTCCATTTCCACTAGCATATCCGCAGTTTGAAGAGCTTTATACAAGCAATTCAGATTGGCGTAAATTAGAATTTCATTCAGATAAAATTCAGATAAACATGGCCATTACCGGACTTATAGGCGCATTTAGTGCCTTGGTGTTAGTTACGCTGGCTGTGTGGAACAGATCGAAAAAGTTTGGTAAAGTTTACAACGACCCCACTGCCTATGAGCTTATTACATCGGGTGGTGAGAAAATTCATAAAATACCTGACATTTCTCTCGTTGCTTTCCACCAAAACCTGCAAAACCTTTACAACGAAAAAGGATTTATTTGTGCCGCTCCTACACTCATTATCGAAATTGTGTCGCACAAATACAGCTTGCAGCAGGACCTAGATAAAATGGCAAATCATTGGATGGCCAACATTACCAGTATTGGAGTTGTGGTAGATCCACATCGCCAAAAGTACCATGTATTCACCATGGATACCGAAAAGTATATAAGTTTTTCTTTTGATATTCCTTTTAAACATCCTTTACTGCCTGAGCTTTCTATACCTTTCGGCGATATTTTGAATGAAGCACGCGCTGAGTCCTGATCATTTTTTTGCCTTCGGGTAAAAAATCGAGTTTGGTACAACGGTACTTATTCATATTCTTATTTTAGCTTTTCTTATTTTTAGGTTTTATATATTGTAAAACTTTTGGGTGTTGAAAAATTGAAATTTTCCGCTATACTCGCACCAGAATATTTCACCCTTATCACTTCATTTATTCTTTTTGTATGAAAGTATTTTTAGGCGGAACTGTGAATGGCAGTAAGCGCGCTTACAGGAAATAGAGGAGCGCGAATTATGCGATTTCTGTCTATACGTCATTACCCCTCGCATGGAGGGATTTTATTCGATTGCCGAAGTTACAGACGATAGTTTTAAGAAAAATGATAAAACCATATATTGTTTTCTTCATAAAGATGGTGAATTTGAATTTGATCAAAAACAAATAGATCAGCTTAAACTTCTGGGGCATAAAACCCAAAAAAATGGAGCTATCTGGAAACAAAATCTGGATGAGGTTGTTGATTTTCTGAACTCGGCCAATGAGTTGAAAAATAGTCCTTTACTAAGAGATTCTGAGGATTTTAAAAACGTGTTTATAAGCTATGGGCGACGCAATTCATTGGCTTTTGCACACAGACTTTCATCGTCGCTTCAAGCTCGTGGCTATAAAGTTTGGTTTGATATGAATGATATTCCCCTTGGTGTCGATTTTCAGGCTCAAATAGATG
>JAIFMY010000028.1 GCA_020048155.1 Bacteroidota bacterium | reverse complement strand
GGCCTCAAAATTCTGTTATTTTTTAGTGTAAATTGCTTTTTGGGCTTTAATAAATTGCTTTATATCTGAGTTAAATTGAGTAGTGTAAATATTCTTGATAGAATCTATGTTGTTGTGATACAACCTGAGCGTTGCGAAATAAGTATTGGTAAGAAAATCGTGTATGGTATCTGAAGATGGCAGACGTGATATCAGTTTTGCTTCATGTGCTTGAACAGCAAAATGATAAAGGGCAGCTTTTTGCATTCGCTCTTTTTCTGCATCTTGTAGTTGAGTGCTGAACGATTTGTACAACAACTCCAGAGAATCTGCGCATTGCAGAAAGTATTTGTTGCGCTGATATCGCAGTTCACGGGTATTTTTGTATTCAATTGTTTGGGCTGCGATAGGCCCGTACTTGGCTCGCAGATAGTAGTTTGCACCTTCTATACCTATAAATGTAGCCAGGTTTTCATTCAGTTTACTATTGTCGGCCACGTATATTGTTGCGTGAGTAAGTTCATGAAAAATGAGGGCAGCTGCTTCGCCTTCAGTGCCATCCAACATCTGCGATAGAATCGGGTCTTTGAGTATCCCCAAGGTAGACCAAGCTTTTGGGTTAAAAATTTCGGTCTGGTAACCCATCTCTTTCAGCTTATTCGCTTCGGTCTGTGCTTCGGTAGAATCGAAAAAACCGAGATAGGGTATACCGCCCAAAATCGGAAATTTCCAGTGGTATAATTCGAGCGAATATTTTGGGCACGCCATTACTACCCACGAGATGGCTTTGCCATGTTGGTTGTAAAATGTAGTATAGTTTTCAGAATCGTACAAAGTAAGGCTATCAATTGCAAATTTTCGTATTTCCTGCATTAGCAACAACCGGCTGATGATGCTATCGGGCAATCTTCTATTTTTTATAATATCTGATATATTTTCAGAATTCCATACAATTCTCAATTGTCCGTATCCTTGCTTTGCTGCATACTTGATGGTGTGGCTATAATAGGTAGTGCAACCGCCAACCAGCAGCAGTATAATTAAAATCGCATATTTGGTTCTTTTTTTCATAACGTCGGTTTGTAAAAATACTACATAGAATTGTTTACAAAGATTTTGTTTTTCAAGTGCTTCAAGCAAGTATTTATTTGCGAAAAACATTAATTTTACAAATAAAACCTGAAGAATGCAGGATTTAATATTTATTTTTGAAAGTAAATAAAAATTCGGAAGTATGCAGAAAAAGGCCGGAAAAATTCTTGTAGTTGACGACAATACCGATGTATTGTTTGCCCTTAAACTATTGCTCAAATCTCAATTTGAGAAAGTGAGTACTGAATCTAATCCGGAAAACATTCCTAGCCTGATGGCAGAAGAAAACTATGACGTGATACTTCTGGATATGAATTTCACCAAAGATGCCATAAGTGGCAGCGAGGGATTCATGTGGCTTAAAAATATATTGGTAATAGATCCTGAAGCTGTAGTCATTTTCATAACTGCTTATGGCGACGTTGAAAATGCTGTTCGAGCTATAAAAGAAGGTGCTACAGATTTTGTGCACAAACCCTGGCAAAACGAAAAACTTATAACCACAATTACCTCTGGTGTGATGCTGCGCCAGTCGCGGCTAGAGGTAAATACCCTCAAAATAAAACAACGCGGCCTTGAAGCGATTATAAATCAGCCTTTCAGCGATTTTTTAGGCAATAGTTTGGCTATGCAGAAGGTTTTCGAAACTATAAAAAAAGTGGCTAAAACCGATGCAAGTGTGCTTATTCTTGGCGAAAATGGTACCGGTAAAGAATTGGTGGCGCGAGCATTACATAACAATAGCAGCCGAAAAGACAATGTATTTATAAGTGTAGATTTGGGGGCCATAACCGAAAGTTTGTTCGAGAGCGAACTTTTTGGACATGTGAAAGGCGCATTTACCGATGCCCGTATCGACCGACCAGGTAGGTTTGAAATAGCCAGCAGTGGCACCTTATTTCTGGACGAAATTGGTAATCTTTCACTGACATTGCAGTCCAAACTACTTACTGTGCTCGAACGGCGTGAAGTAACACGCTTGGGTACCAACAAACCTAAACCCATAGATATAAGGCTGATATGTGCTACAAATATGCCAGTTAGGCAGATGGTAAAAGAAGAAAAATTCAGAGAGGATCTCCTTTATCGAATCAATACCGTGGAAATACAATTGCCACCCTTACGAGAACGAACCGACGATATTCCGTTGTTGGCTAAGCACTTCTTGGCTAAATTTGCCTCTAAGTACAAAAAGAAAATTAAAGACATACACACATCAGCACTTAAAGAGTTGATGTCATATCACTGGCCGGGCAATGTACGTGAATTGCAGCATACAATGGAACGTACTGTTATTCTGACTGATAACACTACTTTGCAAATACATGATTTTTCACTTACCGGTCATGAACAGAAAACCGAAGAAGTAGAACTAGATACTTATAATTTGGAAGATGTTGAAAAAACCGTGATAAAAAAAGTACTCATGAAACACCAAGGCAATATAAGCCTGGCTGCTCGTGAGTTAGGTTTAACCCGTACCTCATTGTACCGAAGAATGGAAAAATATGGTTTATAAGAATTTCAGAATAAATGTTTCTGTTAGGGTTGGCCTCATGGCCATAGCCTTGGTAGTGTTCATACTCATGTTGTTAAATGGGTATTATTTTGTACCTGTTTTACTTGCATTCATAGTAGTATACTTGGTTTATTCTCTTATTTACTATGTGGAACGTACCAACCGAGAAGTGGGCAATTTTCTGGAATCTATCCGCTATGGCGATTTTGGCCGAACCGGGGAAATTGCTACTATGGGCAAGTCTTTTCAGATGCTTGAACGCACTTTTGATAATGTAATTCGCGATTTTCATAAAGTTCGTACCGAAAAGGAAACACACTATTTTTATCTCCAAAATATCATTCAGCATATTGGAATAGCCATTATTGCATATCGCAGAGATGGCGAGGTAGAGATGATAAATAATGCGGCCAAGCAACTTTTTCAGATAAATCATTTGGCCAATATCAATAGTCTGCATGCGTGGAACGAAGAGCTAACCAGCGTACTTACAAAAATTTGTGCCGATGAGCATGCATTGGTGAAAGTAACCACTTCCGACGATTTTCTGAACCTACTTGTGAGTGCTAGCGAGTTTAAAGTCGAAGATAAAGTTATCAAACTTGTATCTATTAAAAATATACAGGCTGAATTGGAAGAAAACGAAATGGAATCGTGGCAGAAACTTATACGGGTACTCACGCATGAAATTATGAATTCTATTGCTCCAATTGCATCACTTACATCTACTGTACAAAGCATGGTAGAATCTATCATTTCCGAGAAAAAAGATGTATATCAGATTGATAGTGAAAGTGCAAACGATATTCTGAATGCGGTAATTACGGTACATAATCGCAGCACCGGGCTCATTCATTTTGTTGAAACATACAGAAATTTAACCAGGGTACCTAAGCCAAACTTTAAAATATTTCCGATAAAAATTCTGCTTGATAATGTTATAAATTTATTTCAAGCCGAGTTTCGGGAAAACCAGATTCACTGCCAAACGGAAATTTTTCCGGAATCTCTTGAGCTTACTGCCGACGAACAGCTTATAGAACAGGTAATTATAAATCTGGTGAAAAATTCTATTCAGGCATGCCATTCGGTCGAAAATCCAGTAATTATGGTGAAAGCCTTTATTGACAAACGAAATAAAGTAAAAATTCAAGTCATTGACAATGGGCAGGGCATACTGCCAGAAGTAATTGATAAAATTTTTATTCCATTTTTTACAACTAAACCTAAGGGAAGTGGTATTGGACTCAGTCTTACCAAACAAATTCTTAGGTTACACAGTGGTAATATTAATGTAACGTCCATTCCAAACGTAAATACAACGTTTACAATTAGCTTTTAGAATTGAAATTTGGAAATCAGATCGTTTAACTTATCCATTTCATTCTCAAGCTCCAAAGCAGCCGAAGCAAGTTTTTCGGCATCGGCCGCATTGTGTATGGTAATATTTGAAGCTTGATGCATCGACGAATTTTGCTCTTTCAACGAACTACTTACAATGTCAATTTCCAACGCATTTTCTTGAAGTTGATGTATAATTTTGGTAACATAAGATTCAGATTCTTTGGCTATAATTACACCATTAGTAATTTTTATTCGGCTTTCATTTATAGTTTCTTTTATCCCTTTTGCTGCTTCCTTGCTACGATCAGCCAATTTCTTTATTTCAGCAGCTATCACTCCAAATCCTTTGCCTTGCTGTCCTGCTCGTGCTGCTTCTACTCCGGCATTGAGCGCCAGCAAATTGGTTTGTATTGACATTTCGGTGATAATATTGATGGCATTTGTAATTTTCTCAGAACTAATGGCTATTTCATCCAAAGCTTCTCTAGTGGTTATAACTCTCTTATTGGCCTCGCTCGCCTCATTCGCCGATTTTCTGGATAAAATATTGGCCTTATTGGCGTTCTGGCTACTTGACTCTATCGACGATGTAAGTTCTTCGTATTGGCTAGCCTGACTCTGCGCACCATCCGATATCTGCATGGCAGTGTCATTCAGAAATCTGGTGCTGGAAGATAGTTTACTTATAAATTGTGAAAGTTGACTCAAAATGAGTTTCTGACTATCTACCATTGCATTAATCTGAACAGAAAGTTCGCTAAATTCATCTTTACCCGAAGTATCTAACTTTACGTTATAGTTACCATCTCCAATTTTACGAACCAATTTATTTATAAGTATTATATTCACATTTATCCGGCGCACTATTGTATATCCCAATGAAATGGTGATAAGCATAATTAAAATCGACCAAAAAGTCATGTTGAAAATTGTTTTATTTACCGATGCTTGAATAGGCGTTAAGTCACTCTTTATTAGAAACATCCCATGCTGTTGTCCATCTTTCCAGTTTTCCATATTATAGCCAAGTATGTCTTTTCCATTTCCCCAAGGACTGTTGTCAGGATTGCCATGGCAAACCAGGCAGCCATCAGATTCTTTGAGCGTTATTTCGCGCATCACCCACAGTTCATTGGTTTCTTTATTGATGAAACTTTTCGATTCTATATTTGTTGACTCAAATTCATGTAAAAATTCAGCCTCAAGCTCGTTCGGTTCATTTCTCGGATTTCGGGGATGAAAAGATGCTATTTTAAAAGTGTAATTGTCCTTTTGGGCATTTTGCATACCTACAGTCCATGAGGCAATTATGGGTACTTTCATTGGTATCAATTTGCGATCTGATTCTGATATTTGATTGTTATGAGATTTCATTGCAATCATTTTAGTAAAATCTACCAGATTCTCTTGTCTACCTACAAACTCACGCACAGCCTCCATGCGGGTAAGTATAGCCATACTCTTATCTTCAAGTCCCTTTATTTGACTCTTCTCAATCATCAGACCTGCTATTATAAGACCAATAATTGTTGATACAGATATTGGAACAAGAAGTATGATATAAAGCTTGAACTTAATTTTCATTTTGGCGCAATTTTATCTTCAATTATAATAAAATATATTCTAACTAAAACATACATTTTCCTTTTCAATCGGGAATATGTACTAAATTTGTGTATTAAAATATATAGTAAAATGAAAAAAGTTATTTACACTGAAAATGCCCCAAAAGCAATTGGGCCCTACAGTCAAGCCATTCTTAGTGGCAACACATTGTATATTAGCGGACAAGTGCCTATTGTGCCGGGAAGCGGAACATTGATGGAAGGTGGAATACAAGAGCAAACCGAACAAGCACTCAAAAATATAGGTGCCATATTAGAAGCTGCCGGATTTGGATTTGAACATGTGGTGAAAAGCACTGTGTTGCTTACAGATATGGCTAATTTCAAAGCTATGAACGAGGTATATGCGAAATTCTATACCAACAACCCACCTGCGAGAGCGGCATATGCGGTCGTTGGTTTACCCTTGGGTGCTTTGGTCGAAATTGAAACCATTGCAGTAAAAGAATAAAGTTATATCATTGGTATACAATTTCATCGATTGAAAAATAATCGATGGAATTGTATATTTTTCAATATATATAATACTTATCTGAATAATTTTAATACCTGATATTATATACTGATTAATGCATATAAAATGATAAAAATCTATTAGACTGAATATTTATTCTTTTATCTTGCTTAAAAGTTCAATTTTCTCTATCACCATTGCTTTGTCTATGGCCTTGCACATATCATATATTGTAAGTAAAGCTACACTTACTGCTGTCAATGCTTCCATTTCAACTCCTGTTTTTCCGTTGCATTTCACCATGCTTTCTATTTCAACACCATTGTCTGTAAGCTTTGCCTTAACGTCTATCTTGTTTAGTAAGATATTGTGGCATAAGGGAATAAGGGATGAAGTTTGTTTGGCTGCCTGTATGCCTGCAATTTCTGCAACAGTAAGTACATCGCCTTTCTTCATTCCGTTTTCACGAATCAGATTTAAGGCATCATTACTTAGTTTTATGAAACCGCGTGCAATGGCAGTACGATTCTGGTCGGGCTTTTCGCCAACATCTACCATATTTGCTTTGCCATGCTCATCTGTATGGGTTAGTTTATCTTTCATTATTACGTATGTATTTATCCGCCAATATTATAAAACTGATGAGTATTTGAACCTGTACCTTTTTCCGGTTTAAGGTTCAGGGCTTTATTAAATGCCTCACGCACTCCTAGTTCCCGAATACTATAACCAAAGTTGCCATGCAGGCATGGCTTTATGATGCCGTTGGCCGTTAGACGAAGTCTGTTGCAAAGTGAGCAGTTTCCACCGTCTCCACCTTCAACCTGAGAAAATTCGCCTGTTTCAAGGATCATTTGTCGTATAAATCTGATTTTGAGATCGTTTTGATTGCAGAATTCTTTTACTTCTTTTTCATCTTGTTGGTTGACTCCTGGAATACGAACAAAATTTATTTTTACGGGACTTAGCCCATATTTTTTAGCTGCTTCTATTCCAGCAAAAACATCTTCGATATTTCCTCCTCGTGTGATGGTTTTATAATGGGCGGCATTCATGGTATCCAGACTTATATTCACCCTGTCGAGTCCTACCTCTTTTAATGCTTGGGCGTACTTGGCCAAGAAAATTCCGTTTGTGGTCATTACCAATTCTTCTATACCTGCAATATTCTTTACTTTTTGAGTTAAGTTAACAATATTAGCACGCATGAGAGGTTCACCTCCTGTGAATCTGATTTTGTTGATTCCTAATTCGGCGCCAATTTTTATAACTTCAAGCAGCTCATCATCAGTGAGTATTTCTTCCATATGCATGTACCGCATTCCAGTGGCGGGTACGCAATATGTACATTTCAAGTTGCATCTGTCGGTGAGAGAAATGCGTAAGTAATTGATTTTTCGATTAAAGCGGTCGTACATAGGCATATTCTCCTTCCGAAATTTTGCTCGTACCTTTTGGAACTGCAAGAATGGCATTTGCTGCGGCATAAGCTGCCAAATGGGCTGAACCATTATAGCTTATTACTTCTACCTCGTGGTTAGTATTTATAGTTACCGGGAAAAACCCAATTCGTTCCGTTTTTTTACGTATAAAATCATTTTTCATTTTTGCAGTTGTATAAGGCGATGAAACCGGATTGCCTGATAAACCGAACACATACTTGTTGCCGATAATATTAAAAGTCATAGGATTACCGGGTTGAATACCTGTTCTTTCCATGAGTGTATTCGCATGAAGTTTTTTCAATATCTGTGGTATAAAATCAAAATCTCCGACCGAAGCCCCCCCGGTAATAATAAGTACATCAAATTTTTGAATAGCATCAGAAATAGTGTTTTCAATTATCTCAGGTTCATCTGGTAGAGTTCCCAAATATGTAGGCTGAATATTTATTTGTTGCAAAAGAGCTTTGAGCTGCCAGGAATTGCTGTTTCGAATCTGGCCTCGGGCTGGCATTTTATCTGCTTCAACGAGCTCGGTTCCCGTTGCTAAAATACCAACTTTGGGTATGCGCGAAACTGTTACAGAAATATGACCGACTCCTGCCATTATGCCTAAGTGCTGAGCTTTGAGTATGGTTCCGGACTGTATGAGGATATCATTTTTTAGAAAATCTTCACCCTGAAGGCAAATTCTTCAACCATAAAAATGAAATCTGCTCCTTCGGGAAGGGGAGCACCGGTCATAATTTTTGATGCAAGATTTTCACCTAGAATTTTAGTAGGCCACATACCCGCTTGTATGGTTTCGGCTATTTCCAATTCGTTGTTCAAATCCGCAGCTCTGCATGCATACCCATCTACCGAAGATTTTCGGAAAGGTGGCATATCCATATCTGCATGCACATTTTCTCTGAGTACTCGTCCAAGTGCATCCTCCAATGAAACTGTTTCAGTACCAATGGCATCAATAGTCAGATTAAGAATGAGGTCTTGTTTTTCTATTGTTATCATTTTCAGAGCTTTTAGTGATTGTCGATGGAGTAGAGCATATTAAAAGCATGGAAAATGATTTTATTGATTTCCTCCATATATTCATGCACAGCTTTTGGGCTACCGGGTATTGCAAATACCAAAGTTTTGTTGTAAGTACCTGCAATTGCTCTGCTCAGAAGTGCTCCGGGTTTTTCACTTCCGTATTTGTATCGCACTAATTCCATGATTCCGGGCAACTCTTTGTGTAAAAGCGGGCGCATGGTTTCGGGAGCTATGTCACGTGGGCCTATTCCTGTGCTACCGGTAGTTACCACTATATCATATTTTTTATCAAAAGCTTCCAGCATTTTTTCTGTAAGTATGGCAGGTTCATCCGGAATAACTATGAGTTCAGATTCCATCTGTCGTTTGTTGGAAGTCATCAGGTCTTTGAGCTTGCGTACTACTGCTGGTCCGCTGGTATCGGTAGCTTCACCAGCTGAGCACCTATCACTAAGTGTTATCACCAATATTTTGAATATTTTAGGACGAAGCTCCAAATTCATGCCTTTCATCAGATTACCGCCTTTTAGCACACGGCTAAAAATACCTTCTTTGGGCATCACACATTCTCCGCTTTGCTGGTATATAGCACAGTTTGT
>JAIFMY010000173.1 GCA_020048155.1 Bacteroidota bacterium | reverse complement strand
TCGGATATTTCGCTGAATTCCCGCATCATGAAATTGAGGTCATCTGCAAAACCGGAATTTTTGGCCGATAGGGCACTGAGTTCGAGCATGGCATCGCGTATCTTTTCTATGCTGTAATTTTGTTCTGAGCCAAGTGCGGCTATTTCGTCTACCAGCACCACTATACGTTGCATATCGGGTACTAGTTCAACTATTATTTTGCCGCTGTTGTCAGATATTTTGGCACTTTTTATAGCAGAATTCTTTATTAGCATAGCGGCTTTTTGGCTTCTTTCGGCCAATATACGCACCTCATTTGCAACTACTGCAAAACCACGACCTTGCTCGCCAGCTCTGCTGGCCTCTATACTGGCATTAATGGCAAGCATATCTGTTTTGTTGGCAATTTCTACAATATCCGCTATCACTGTGCTAATAGCAGTAACCGATTCAATGGTTTCTTTCGTAAAATTGCTGCCTACTAAAAGTTTGTCTGCGGCGTCGTTGGTGATGAGTTTGGTGCGAGAAGCATTTTCAGCAGCATTGCGAATATTTTCGGCCATATCTGTGATAGCAGTACTTACATGTGAGCTAGAATCTTGTTGTTGCTGTGCCAGATGTGAGAAATCGAGCAAATGAGCCGATATTTTTTTACCAAAAGTATCTATACTACTAGAGCTCTGCCTCAGATTAAGTACAATTTCCTGAAACCTATTAGCCAGATTGTTTAAGCTAAATGCAAGATTTCCCAATTCGTCCTTTGTTTTCAGATTTATGCGTCCACCAAGTTTCCCTTTGCTCAGATCATCGGCAAATGCTACAATCAGGTTCATGTCTTTGAGAATGCTGCGACTCACCATAATTAAAATAAAGAAAATGATAACAAAACCTACGATACCAGCTATGATTGTATTTAGTATGATAGCATCTGACTCAGCACGTACTTTATTCATATTCACAAGTACACCCATACACCAAGGAGTGGCCGTATTACCAATGGTAAGTGGCTGAAAAGCTACATACACATCGTCGCCAGTATCGGTATGCACTGCGTAAAAGCTAAAAGGTTTACCTTGCTGTATATAACTGCTTATGTGGTATATTGAGTCTTCGTATGGGTTTATTTCGGCAAAAGATTTTCCTAAGACTGTAGTGTCGGGGTGGTAAACGTACATACCTTTGTGAGAAATCAGAAAAGTATAACCATTCTCATAAAGTGTAAAATCGGAAAGTATTCTGTTAAACTCGCCGAACTCTAAGTCGATTCCAACCAAACCCTGAAATTCACCATCTAACAAAACTGGCACTGCGAGAGTGGTTTCCATTATTTTGAACTTAAGCTCCATGTATGGCTCCATGATAGTTTCTCTCTTCTCTTTCATCACTTTGTGGTAGCCTGTGTAGCGAGTAATACCGCCAATGTCGAGTGAATCAGAGTAAGATAGTATTTCTTTCCCATTGCGTGCATGAATGATAGAAACCCTGCCGGGTTGGTCGCCCCAAGTAGAATCGAATTGAGCGAGCTGCCAACTACTCCAGGTTCCTACAAAATGCTCGTTGCTCAGAATAAGGCTATGAAGGGTGTTTCGTATGAAATTGGTTTTATTTGCGACCGACATATTGCCCATTTGTTCAAAGGCATTTGCTACCCCTTTCACGGTTGAAAGATATGATGTAAGCATAGTTTCTATTTGCCTTACATTTTGCTGAGCTTGTTGGTTTACAATTTGCTCTGCATCTTTTATGTTTTTTTGGTTGAGCCTGATTACAATATATGCAAATGAAATGAGGTAAACCAGTAAGGCACTTATCAAAGGTATGATTATGAGTTTATTCTTGAGTGAAATGTTCATGACTTTGTTTGTGTTTTTCTTTAGAATATAGCCTGATGAAACATTTTAGATAATGATTTTAATACTAAAATACGATAAAGTAATATACCTATAGCTCGCAAATATTATAAGCAAATGTAATTTAATCTGATGAAAAATCAACAAAAAACAAACAAAAGCAATTCTATCTTTAAAAATATACAATAGCACACAGGAATATGGATATAACTGATGAAGTGGTTGTTTTAATATTTATAATCAGAATGTTCTATACTCTTTGTGTGCTATAGCTAAAATAAATTATGGCTTGGGAGTATTGGTAGCCAAATTGAAATCTATCTGTTTCTTCGGAATGTTTACTTTGGCCACTATTACAGTAATCTTATCACCGAGTTGGAATTTCTTGCCCGAATATTTTCCGGTGAGTTGCAGGTTCTTTTCATCGTAGATATAGTAATCGTCGTTGAGTACCTGAATGGGAATCATACCCTCTATGCGGTTTTCTATGATTTCTACGTATACACCCCAGTCGGTGATGCCACTTATAAGCCCTTCGAAAGTCTGACCTATGCGTTCTTTCATATATTCAGCCTGCTTGTATTTGATGGAAGCGCGCTCGGCCATTGCAGCTTTACGTTCCATGTCTGAAGAATGGCGGCATTTGTCTTCCCATATTTTCTTTTGTGCCGATTTGCCTTTTTCCAGATATCGGGTAAGCAGGCGATGCACCATCATATCGGGGTAGCGGCGTATGGGCGACGTAAAGTGGGTGTAGTGTCTGAAAGCAAGACCGTAATGGCCTATGTTTTCGGTGCTGTATTCGGCTTTTGCCATGGCGCGTATGGCCAGGTTCGATATCACATCTTCTTCAGGGCGGCCATCTATACCATCGAGCAGGGTGTTTATAGATGAGGCTATGGTGTGCGTACTTTTCATATTAATGCCATATCCCCAGCGCTTTATGTACGATGCAAAATTGGAGAGCTTTTCCATATCCGGCTCATCGTGCACGCGGTAAACAAAGGTTTTGGCACTTCTGCCTACTTTTTGTGCCCCTACCCACTCGGCTACGCTGCGGTTGGCCAGTAGCATAAACTCTTCTATAAGCTGATGTGCCTCTTTCGATTCTTTGAAATATACTTCGAGTGGCTTGCCATTTTCGTCAATTCTGAATTTTACTTCAATGCGGTCGAAGGCAATAGAGCCTTTGGTAAAACGGGCTGCTCTCAGTTTGCGGGCCAAGGCATTTAGAGTAAGTATAGGTTCTAGGTATATACCCTCTTGGGTTTCTATGATTTTCTGCACTTCGTCGTAGTGGAAACGGTAGTTGGAGTTGATGATGGTGCGTCCGTACCATTTGTCAAATATCTCACCTTCTTCGTCCATCTCAAATACCACGCTGTAAGTAAGTTTATCCTCGTTGGGGCGCAGCGAGCAGATGAAGTTTGAAAGTCTTTCGGGAAGCATGGCTACCACGCGGTCTACCAGATACACGGATGTAGCACGTTCGAGCGCTTCTTTGTCGAGTGCAGAGTCGGCCTCTACGTAGTGGGTCACGTCGGCTATGTGTACACCTACTTCCCAGTGGCCATTCTCGAGTTTGCGCAAAGATAGGGCATCGTCGAAGTCTTTGGCGTCTATGGGGTCTATGGTAAATGTGAGAATATCTCGGAAGTCGCGGCGACGGGCTATTTCTTCGGCAGTTATGGTTTCATCTATTTTCTCGGCAGCGGCTTCTACATGTTTGGGGAAATGATAGGGCAGTTCAAACTCTGCAAGTATGGCGTGCATCTCGGTTTCATTCTCACCCGGATTGCCCAATACTTCTACTACTTGCCCCACAGGGTTTTTGCCCTTCTTAGGCCAGTCTACTATTTTTACTATTACTTTTTGTCCATTTACAGCGCCTTTCAGGTTTTCGAGCGGTATGAATATATCGTAGGGCATACTGCGGTGCTCAGATATCATGAAGGCAAAATTGCGCGAAATTTCCACTACTCCCACAAATGTCTCGCGGGCACGTTTTATTATTTCCACTACTTCGCCTTCGGGCAGGCGTTTCTTGCGTTTGGCAAACATGTATACCTTCACCTCGTCGCCAGGAAGCGCATGGTTTAAGCTTTCGGCAGCTATGAATATTTCGCCTTCAAAATCGGGCGATACAAACGATGCTTTGCCTCGGGAGTTGAACTCAATGCGGCCTGCTATGGCACCATCGCTGGTGCGGCGCACAGGCGCTATGTACTTGAATTTTCCTACTTCGGGCTGTTCTGCTTTTCCTTCGCCAACCAGTTCAAGGCACACTTCGTTTATCATGGCGCGCACGTTGGGGTCGGTTATATCCAGCATTTTGGCCAATTGCTTATAGTTGAGCGGCACATTGGCATTATCTTCAAATACGTCTATGAGCAGGCGTCTGAGGGTTTTCTTGTTGAGGCCCGGGTTCTGGGCTAGCTTCTTTTTTTTCTTCGACATGTGTTTTGTTTTGTAAGATTATTTTTTTTCAGGGAAATCTTTTCAGATGTTCCCATTTGAATGTCCATTCGGGTGTTATCAGTTCTGTGCTTGTATCTACCACAAACCAGGGGGAAACGGCAGAGTATATAGGGTTGCGTAGTATGTGTATTTCCTGTGCAGGCATGTAGCTTTGTGCCAGGAGTATGCATATGCGTCCATCGGGTGCTTTGGCCACATCCATTACCATCACCGCATGGCCATAGGGTTGGCGTGCTTCTATGAATACATCACCGGGTTGCACATCTGCAGGGTTTTTTACTGCCATCAGTTCTTTGTTGAGCGACCAGGTGCCGGCGTATGCAAACACCATGTTCAGGTACTTGCGCAAACAGTTGTAGCTGGTATCGGCGCTGCCGGGTACCCAGTTTACTTTGTTTCCGTTTACTTGTATGCGGTTGCCGTTGCGGTATTTCAGGTAGTTGGCATCAAATCCGTTGGTAAATTTGAAGTGTATATCGCTGTATCTTTTGTTTGCCCACAGGTATTCTGTCCTCAAGCGCATCACGGCATCGGCACATTGTTGCAGGTCCTGCTTTCCTACATCGAAGGTTAATATGGCATATTGGGCTTGTTGGTTGCCCTTCAGGCTACCATCGTAGAGATGCACCAGATTGTCGTTGGTGTTTAGTTTTACTAGCCTGAGCCATGCACCGAAAGATTTGGAATCTTGCTCTATGCGCTCGAAACCCTCGGGGCAGGGTATTTGTGCTACATAGGTGTGTGGCGGCTGCGACTGCGAAGTATAACCCGAAATGTGTACTATGAGTATGGTGAATAGTATAGCCAGCATGATGCATTTTTTGCATAAAAAACCGAATATACGAAAAAAATATGATTTTTCAAAATACATCGATTAATTGCCGGAATAGGATTCCTATTTATGTTGGTTTGGTTGAGAAATGGCACGCAGATTTTCGCTGATGAGAACAACGCAGATTTTCGCAGATATATGTATATTAAAAATACATTTCAACATTGAATTATCTCAATGCCATGTTTTTTCATCGTATTCAATCAAATAGGTGTTTATTTCCACACCATCTATTGTCTCTGTTTGTTCTATTACGTTGGCCGGATATTTTATATCATTCGGGCAATACACCAGATATATGCCCTTTACCTGATTCAAACTTTTACAATAATAAGCCAATTGCTTTTTCCCATCCACAAAACGCTGTGGGCTGGTATATACTTTGGTTTCAATCAGCAATTCGTTGTTTCGGATGTGTATGATCATATCACTCTTACCTAGTCCGGTCTGGGCTTCTCGGTATATTTTACCACCCAATTCATTTACTATGGCGTGTATGTAAGTTTCGAAACTATATATAAGTGCCGCTTCCCGAATAGATGTATAATTTCCATTCTCGTCTTTTTCGCGGTGTGGATTGAAGCCACGGCGTTTTACGTATTCTTTATATGTTTCTATGAGGGTATGTAGTTTCAGTTCATCCTTCTCATTAAAATAATCTTCGGCCAGAATGGTTCTGCGTATGAGCCTTTGCTCTCCATTGGTGTAAGGATAAAATGCATCGTAGAGACGTTTTTTGTAAAAAGGAACCCAAAAACTTACATATCCATCTTCATCCTTTTTGATCAGGCCGTTGGTATGAAGCATTTTTATAGCAGGTCGGTCTATTTTAAAAGGTATTTTCTGGTCGGTAAACAGCAAACGTTCTACAAATTCCCTCTCTTCTTTTGCCTTGTTCAGGATATTCGAAAAATTCTTGTCTATGGCTTCATTCAGATACCAGTCTTCCACTTTCAGGTAGTCATCATAACTGAGTAATTTCTTTTCCGGCCAGTCTTCCACCAATTTTTTAGCAAATCCGTTTACAAGTCCCGGCTGATTGGCCGTGATGTAGGATATTTTTTGTTTTGCTTTCTCTTCAAAAATTTGTCCGGTAGCAGCTTCGTGTTGCTCCAGAAGTTTTATTACCTCTTCATCTGTGAAATAGGGTATATTCAGATTGTCGGTTATATTAAACGGGCTTGCATTGTCGCTCACTACACCCAAAATATTGGTAACTCCTACTAATATTACGCTTTTGAGACAATGGTTTTTACGATTGTGATATAAGTTTCTGATGGTATGCAGGAACTGGCCAAAAATATTGGGATTTAGACTTTCAATTTCATCTATGATGATCACCAGTTTCATGTTATTGTTTTCAGAAATGGTTTTCTCGAAGTCTTTGAAGGTTTCTATTTGCCAATGAATGTTTTGCTGGGTCTTGAGTTCTCTGCAAAAGGTATCGAAAGTGTCCGCCACGGAATAATCCGTAAATCCTTCTACCGAAAAATATACAGAACGATAGCTCATGGTGTTTATAGTGCCCGATAATTGCCTGAAATAGGTACTCTTACCTGTTTGGCGAGGTGCCCAAATGGTAAAATATCTTTCGTCTTGTATCAGTTCAATGCCTTCATGTATCAGATCGGTACGTTGTATCGTATAATGCTTTTCCGGATCGTTGGGCCCTGATGTATTAAACTTTTTCATGGTGGCTAAAGTAAAATGCTAGTCAAAGATACATTTTTTTGCAGAAATTCAGATTTTGATATTATAAAATCCTGCCTTCCTCACAACACATCACCCCGTTTCTCAAATCCGGCTGCTGGTATGTGTTGTGGTTTTTATTTCATGAAAAAGATAAAAAAATACATCACTACTACATCATACCCCTGCATAAGTTCGTAATTTGGTGCAAACGATGTAGATTTGTATTGCAATAACATGCTTTTTTGCGTGTGAAACGGCCACAGAGAGCATCAGTGGGGAAATGCAATAGGTATTCAGGAAAAGAGAATCAATTTTTATACAAAATCATATAAAGAAATCTGATGATATGAAAAAAATGAACCATTTACTCATGGCCATACTGTCTGTCTGGTTTGTGTACGCAGGATGCGGGAAACCTGAAGGCAAACAGGAAAACAACACAGCAATCGGAAAGCAAACTGTAAAAGAAATTACGGTAGCTGAGATATACCTCACTGCCGAAGGTACCACCAACAAGCTCACCAAGCAGGCCGATGGCGAATTTAAAGCACTGCCTCAGGTAGAGGAGAATGTGCCCGTAATCATAGTAGATGCTTCCAAAACCTTTCAGACGCTCGAAGGCTTTGGTGCTGCACTCACCGATGCTGCTGCCGAAACCTACTACAAACTGCCCGAAGCCAAACGCAATGAGATTTCCGACGCATACTTCGATGTACAGAAGGGGATTGGGTATACTTTTTTCAGGACCAACCTCAATAGCTGCGACTTTTCGAGCGGTAGCTATGCATACGCCGAGGCGGGCGACACCCTGCTGGCCAATTTCAGCATAGAGCACGACCGTAAGTTCAAGATTCCGTTTATAAAAGAAGCCATGGCCAAATCGGGTGCAGAATTTCAGTTGTTTGCATCGCCATGGAGCCCACCGGCTTGGATGAAAACCAACAACCATATGCTACAGGGCGGCAAGTTGCTGCCTCAGTATTTCCAGACATGGGCCAACTACTATGTGAAATTCATTGAAGAATACAAAAAAGAAGGCATACCCATGTGGGGGCTTACCGTGCAAAACGAGCCTATGGCCGTTCAGAC
>JAIFMY010000070.1 GCA_020048155.1 Bacteroidota bacterium | reverse complement strand
TGGCTGTGAGTAAATTGAAGATAGTGCCCCAATTTCTGTTGGTGGATGGAAATCGTTTTTATCCGTACGAAAAAATACCGCACAAATGCATCGTGAAAGGCGATTCGCTATACGCCAATATTGCAGCCGCCTCTATTCTGGCCAAAACCTACCGCGACGACTATATGCAGATGCTACATCAGGAGTTTCCCCAATATGCTTGGAACAAGAACAAGGGATATGGTACCGCTGATCACCGCACGGCCATTGAGAAATACGGCTTGTGCAAATACCACCGCAATTCTTTCAATATTCAACCTCAGTCAACGCTTTTCTCAGAAGAAATCTAAATGGGAATTACTCCTAATTTCAGACTGAATAAAGCAGAAAATTCTTTACTTTTGAACCTATTTTAAAATTGAATTTATTTTGGACAAAAAGACAACAAAAAAGTCAATTATTGAAACCGAAACATCTCATATAGAGGTTTTTGGGGCAAGGGTTCACAACCTGAAAAATATTGATGTAGATATTCCCCGCAATAAACTTACCGTAATCACCGGATTGAGTGGCAGCGGAAAGTCGTCTTTGGCTTTTGATACCATATATGCCGAAGGCCAGCGGAGGTATATTGATACTTTTTCGGCATATGCAAGGCATTTCATAGGAAATATGGAGCGACCCGATGTAGACCAGATAAAAGGCCTAAGCCCTGTGATTTCCATAGAGCAAAAAACTACCAGCAAAAACCCCCGAAGTACTGTAGGTACCATCACCGAAATTCACGACTTCCTGCGCTTGCTGTATGCCCGTGTGGCCGATGCGTACTCATACAACACAGGGGAGTTGATGGTGAAATATACCGACACCCAGATTATTGATCTTATTTCCGAAAAATTTAGAGATAAAAAAATATACATACTTGCCCCTTTGGTGAAAGGCCGCAAAGGGCATTACAAAGAGCTATTTGAGCAAATACTCAAGAAAGGCTTTTTACAGGCTCGTGTAAATGGAGAGATAATTGATTTAAAGCATAATACTAAAGTAGATAGGTACAAAAACCATTTCATTGAAATGGTAATTGATAAAGTTCAGCTGGATGGAACCGACATGGTGCGCCTGAAGCAAAGCATAGATCAGGCCATGAAACACGGCAAAGGCGTGACTATGATTGTAGAAAAGGAATCGAACGAGGCCAGATACTACAGCCGCTCGCTCATGTGCCCCTCTACGGGTATTTCGTACAACGAACCTGCACCACACAATTTCTCGTTCAACTCTCCGCAGGGAGCTTGCCATAAGTGCAAGGGACTGGGCAAAGTGTCGGAAGTGGAAGTAGATAAAATCATTCCCGACAAAAAAGTGTCTATACACGATGGTGGAATCTTGGCTTTAGGTAAATATCGAAATTCTTTGATTTTTTGGCAAATAGAAGCCATACTCAAAAAATATGGTGCCACCATAAAAACTCCCATTGCCGAGTTGCAAGACGATGCCATAGATGCCATACTCAATGGCTCGGAAGAGTCTTTTCGCCTCGAAAATACTCCATTGGGCACAGGCTCTAATTATTTTCTCAATTTCGATGGGGTAGTGCATTACATCATGTCCCAAAAAGACAATGCCACCTCTATGAAAGCGCAGAAATGGGCAGATCAGTTTATTGAAGATAAAGTGTGCCCGGTTTGCAATGGAGATCGCCTCAACAACGAAGCCCTGCACTTCAAGATTGCCGGAAAAAACATTGCCGATTTGGGACGCATGGATTTGACCCAACTTTGGGAGTGGACCGAGACGCTGGACAATCACCTCACCGAAAATAAAAGACGCATAGCCTTTGAGATATTGAAGGAAATACGCACCCGCTTGGGCTTTTTGCTCGATGTGGGATTGAATTACCTGTCGCTTGGACTGAGTGCAACCACCCTTTCGGGAGGAGAAAGCCAGCGCATACGCCTGGCCACGCAGATAGGCTCGCAACTAGTGAATGTACTCTATATACTCGATGAGCCAAGTATAGGCCTGCATCAGCGCGACAATATGCGCCTCATTCATTCCCTCAAAAACCTGCGCGATACCGGAAACTCGGTGATTGTGATAGAACACGATAAAGACATGATACTCAATGCCGATTTTATACTGGATGTGGGACCACTTGCAGGCATACACGGTGGCGAAATAGTAGCACAGGGTACACCTGAGCAAATACGTAATTCCGACTCGCTCACTGCCCAGTACCTCAATGGGACGAAAAGTATTGAAATACCCAAAGTAAGGCGCCCGGGCAATGGCCTTTTCATAGAACTGAAAGGAGCTACCGGAAACAACCTGAGAAATGTGGATTTGAAAATTCCCCTGGGAATGTTCATTTGTATAACCGGCGTGAGTGGTAGTGGAAAATCGAGCCTCATAAACGAGACATTGCAACCCATTCTGAGCAAGTATTTTTACCGTAGCCTTGCCGACCCGCTACCGTACAAAGAAATGAGTGGAATTGATAATATTGATAAAATAATAGAAGTAGACCAAGCACCCATTGGGCGTACACCGCGTTCCAATCCGGCTACCTATACCGGAGTGTTTGGTGATATACGCACACTGTTCGAAAAAATTCCTGAATCACAAATCAGGGGATATACCAGCGGACGTTTTTCGTTCAATGTAAAAGGTGGAAGGTGCGAAACCTGCCAGGGTGCCGGATTGCGCACCATTGAAATGAACTTCCTGCCAGATGTGTATGTGCACTGCGAGGAATGCAACGGGAAGCGATACAACCGTGAAACGCTGGAGGTAAAATATAAGGGGAAATCCATAGCCGATGTGCTGGACCTGACCATAGAACAAGCTTTATTGTTTTTTGAATCGGTGCCTAGTATTTACCCGAAAATAAAAGCGCTTAACGATGTAGGTTTAGGCTATATCACATTGGGGCAACCCTCTACCACACTGAGTGGGGGTGAGGCGCAGCGCATAAAACTAGCCACGGAGCTTGCAAAGCGAAGTACTGGCAAAACGCTCTATCTGCTCGATGAGCCTACATCAGGTTTGCATTTCGAAGACATACGTGTACTGCTGGAAGTGCTGCAAAAACTGGTGAATATGGGCAATACAGTAATTGTAATAGAACACAATATGGATGTGATAAAGGTGGCGGATCATATCATAGATTTGGGAAAAGAAGGTGGACGTGGTGGTGGTGAAATACTTTTCTCTGGCACACCCGAAGAGCTAGTTAAACTCAAGGATAATTACACCGCAGAGTTTTTGCGCCACGAATTGTAGTTTTGATATCGTCGTTTCGACAAGCTCAACGACCATGTTTCGACGGGGGCTAAGACCACGCTTCGACAAGCTCAGCGTCATGATGTGATGAACCGGCGTTGAGCTTGTCGAAACGCATCATTCCGTTTGTAGCGCATGCCTAAAATACTGAATCAGCAAAAAATGCATTATAAAATTCTGTGAATTCAAAATTTATATCAACCCTGGGTTTTGTATTGGCTGTGAATCTGATAGTGAAGCCGCTTTGGATTTTTGGCATCGACAGAAATGTGCAAAACCGGGTTGGTGCCGAATCGTATGGGTTTTATATCAGCATGTACAGCCTTTCGCTATTCTTTAGTTTTATTCTCGATATGGGTATTGCCAATTTCAATACCCGTTTTTTGGCTCAAAACAACAGAATCCTGCAAAAGTACCTGAAGTATTTTCTGAGTATGAAGCTCATGTTGGCTGCTGCGTATGTAACACTCACTTTGCTGTTGGCGGTGGTATTGCATTATAATATCCAGCAGTTGAGTTTGCTGTTTTTACTGTTGTTGAATCAGATTTTTCTCTCACAAATTATTTTTTTCAGATCGGTAGCTTCGGGCTTGCATTTTTTTAAGTCCGATGCGCTTATTTCTGTTACCGACCGATTATTGCTTATAGTCATTTGTTCGGTTTTGCTTTGGGCTTTTCCGGCTCAGGTTTTCATGATAGAATGGTATATTTATTCCCAAACGCTGGTTTATTTCGTTACCATGCTTATTTCGGGCTGGTTTGTTGCCAGTATGAAAATAAATATACGTATCCGTTTTCGTAAGACTTTCTTATATGCCCTCATCAAGCAAACATGGCCATTTGCATTGCTTGCCCTGCTCATGACCCTCTACAACCGTTCGGACATGGTGCTGCTTGAGCGGCTTTTGCCCGATGGTGCTGTACAATCGGGTATATATGCACAGGCATTCCGCATTTTTGAGGCATTTTCCATGATAGCATTGTTATTTGCGGGTATACTCTTACCCATGTTTGCGCGTATGCTGCATGCAGGGCAGCGCACCGATACGCTGGTGAAACTTTCGTCCGGCATTATTCTCTTCATGGCATTGTTTGTAGCGGTAGTTTCGGTGATGTATGCACCTGAAATTGTAGCTTTGCTATATACCAGCCATCAGGCGCAATCTGTTGAGGTATTCAGGCTTATTATGCCTGCATGCCTTGGTATTTCGGCTACCTATATTTTTGGCACATTGCTTACTGCAAATGGAAATTTAAAGTATCTGAACATCATGGCCGGTGTGGCTGTGCTTCTGTCTGTAGTGCTTAACCTTATTTTCATACCCATGTATCAGGCTGCTGGTGCTGCTGCAGTGGCACTCGTTATACAGTCGCTTACCGGATTGGTACAAATAGTATTGGCTGCGCGCATACTGCGTATCAGGTTTGGCTGGCTGCTTTTTATGCGACTTATATTATTCGTTTCATTGGTATTCATTTCGGCGTGGGGACTAAAATTTGCCGCAATACCTTGGCTAAGTGGTATTGTTTTTCTTGGCTTATTGTCTGTGCTATTGTTGTTTATTACCCGCTTGCTCAGTATATGTGCTTTGCGTATATTTATGCAAGAAATGCTTACCCGTTTTCAAACTGCACATTGAATTTAAACCTAGTGATATGAGACTGAAAATTACAATCCTGTATGTATTGCTGTTTACAACAAATCTGTTCGTTTATGCTCAGGATTTACCCAAAGTTGTGAATGGCAAAATTGAAAGGCTTAGTATGTTTCAATCGAAATATGTTACCGCCAGAAATATTGACATATGGTTGCCGGATGGCTATTCACCCTCAAAAAAGTATGCTGTATTGTATATGCACGATGGTCAAATGCTTTACGATGCTGATGCATCGTGGAATAAGCAGGCTTGGGAGGTGGACGAAGTGGCTGCATTGCTCATGAAAGAAGGGCGAGTGCGCGATTTTATTGTGGTGGGTATCTGGAATGGCGGACACACACGTCATGTAGATTATTTCCCGCAAATTCCTTTTGAGAGCCTTACCAAAAAACAGCAAGATAGCCTCTATCTGGCATTGCGCAACAATGGAAATCCCGTTTTCAACAGTTTGGTGGTGAACTCCGACAGTTACCTGCGGTTTATTGTAACCGAACTCAAACCTTATATCGATTCAAATTTTTCCACGCTTACATCTCCGGAAAATACTTTCATTGCAGGTTCAAGCATGGGCGGACTTATATCGGCATATGCCATATGCCAGTATCCGGGTGTATTTGGTGGCGCCATATGTATGAGTACACACTGGCCGGGCACTTTCTCTCTCGAAAATAATCCTATACCCGATGCTTTTTTTCAGTATTTTTCTACCCATATGCCCAACCCCGCCACCCATAAAATATATTTCGACTATGGCGACCAGACACTTGATGCTATGTATCCGCCTTTGCAAAAACGCATAGACGATATGATGCCTGCCAATGGCTTTCAGCAAGGAAAATCCTGGATAACTCAATTTTTCCCCGGAAAAGATCATAGCGAAAAGGCATGGCGTGAGCGCTTGCATATTCCTTTACTTTTTATGATGGGAAACTAGCAGAAAAGGGCTTTGGTGGGTAATTTGCAAAGTTTGTTTTTACAAATAAGCACCCCATTTGTTATTCTTTATTTTGGGTGAAAAGCATGAAAGGAACTTTTACCGATTTCATTATGCCAACCCATGGGGTACATAACCAAATCAGCCTTAAATTGAATGCTTCAGGTGCAAATACCTCCGATGTTTGATGCATTTGGCTTTTCATATTTTACTTCCTGAAGTATTTTGAAATTATCAGGAACACGAGGAGTAACATACCTGCCCAAAAAATAAATGGATACTGTTGAATAAACTGAATCTGCCTGTGGGCTTGCAATCGCAAGTACCTGATATTGGCGTATAGCCTAGACGTGAAACGCAGCAAGCCCATGGTGCAGATTTGTAGGGTGTATGTTTTTTTATTTAAAACCAAATATTAGCGGGAAAAGAAAAGTTACGATCACAGTCCAAGCACTGTATATAGGCAAAAACCTTGCAATGCTATTGTCTACGTTTTCCAGCTCGGTGTTGTATCTGAGGGTTCTGAATAGGTTGTATGTCACTATCAGTAAATTGGTAAGTATAAGAATGTTTCCGCCAAGCACTGCCAGTCGGTTTGGTGTGATTCCCCATTCGAATATCCTGAACAATATAGCCGATAGTGCTATGCCATTTACCATGATGGTGAGTATGGAAAGACTCAGCAGCATGAACACTCCGGTTTTGTTGTTGTTCGATTTTGAAATTTCAGCCAGCGAGAAAAGTATTATGGCCATTACGCCTATGAGCAGCATATTGAAAATAATCAGAAAATCGCGGTCGTTGTATGGGTCTTTGCCTGTATATACTATGGCAGTTAAATAGACTGTAAGCATAACCAACACAAGTGGGGTGAATACCCTGGCAATTACGGGTGAAATATTTTTTACCAACTGTGGATTGGCCTGTATGAGGTATGTGGCTACCAATGGCGCTGCGGCCAAGCCCCAAACGGCTACATACTCAAAGTAGTACTCTTCAATATTCAGATTTATCACATTGAACAAACCTATGGTAATACCCGAAAGTATACCACCTGCTATCAGTATTACGGTAGTCATCACTACCAAATCACCATTGAAACGCAGAAAGTCTAATCGGCGCGATGATTGCATGAAATTTGGTCCGGTGAATGAATATCCCAGCACAGTCCACAAAAACAATGGCAAGTGTATGCAAGCCAGTATGAGTGTATCGCTCGTCTGACTGTCCGGCAGAATATTGATGTACAGTGCTGCCACGGCTACGAGTGCGGCTATGGTCATCCATTTTTTGATGCTGAGTTGTTGTTTCCAAGCAAAATATATACTCAGTATGGGCAGTACCACAAACGATATGTTGCGGGGGTAATAAAATTCTTCTGCGATGCCAGTAAAAATTGGGATCTTGGCCAATATCCCTGCCAACAATGCGAGCATTATTACCACCCACAAGTCGTTCGAAGTACCCCACGATATTTCTTTCGCATCGTGATTCAGACGCTCGTACCATACCTGGGCTGTGGTTTGGTCTTGTATTTCGGGAAAAATCTGCGCGAAAGATTTCCTGAATAGTGTCTTGTTGTCGCGGTAAAGCGTTTCCAATTGCTTTGGGTTGTGAATGGCGGCTTTAATTTCCTCTTTCATATTTCTGAATGCTTTATGTGTGTGAATAAATAATATTTCGCATTAAAAGTACTTTGCGGTACAAAGTATAAGTGCAAAAAAATAAATCTGCTATTTAGGGTGTTTCCGGTGATGAGTTGGGGTTGTTTTGGGCTTGTATCAGTTTTTCAAGCGCATTGAGGTGTTGCACAAAGGTAGCTTTTCCGAGGGGGGTGACTATGTATTTGGTGTTGGGTTTACGTCCGACAAACGTTTTGGCTATGTCTATGAATCCTTCCTTCTCCAGAGCTTTCAGGTGGCTCGCCAGGTTTCCGTCCGTCACTTTCAGGTATTCTTTCAACGAGTTGAAATCGAGTCCATCGTTTACCGAAAGAGCAGACATAATGCCCAAGCGAATGCGGCTTTCGAAAGCCTTATGTAATCCGTCGATAAAAGTTTTCACCGTT
>JAIFMY010000081.1 GCA_020048155.1 Bacteroidota bacterium | reverse complement strand
TTTCTTTCTCAAGCCCCAGAAGTACTATGATGTAATACGATATACCAATTTGTATGAACGACAATGAAAGCCAGTACATAAAGTCGGATAGGGTAAAAAACAGAAAATTACGATTGGCAAATGCAGACCGCAGCGATTCCCATACTCCCTCGTCGGTAGCACTGGTATTGGCATATTTTTTTTCGCTTATGAATAAAACAGGCAGCATCATGAGTACGAATGAAATAACGGCGAACATACCTACTACTGCCTGAAATGCTTGTGTAGGAGCCATGCTCCATGCTTTTTCAAAAATACCCTGAAACAAATACACTTGATTGCCCACCGCAAAACCGAGCGCCCAGGTTACTGAAATATAGGTACTTATATCGAGTCGCTCGTTGGGGGTGTGGCCTAGCTCGCTGATGAGGGCGTTGTATGGAGTGCAATACATGGTGAGTGCCAGATAAAAAATAAGGATTGAAAATATAAGCCACAATGAATTGATGCTGCTCTCGTATGGTACCAAGGGCACAAACATAAGCCATGAAAACAAAGCAAAAGGAAGGGCGGATAGTCCCATAAAACTCATGCGCTTGCCAAACCTGCTGCGCGAGCGGTCGGACATATTGGCTATGATGGGGTCGGTGATGGCATCGAAGAAACGTCCGCCAAAATTGATGAGGCCTATGATGGTGGCTATGCCCAGCACGGCGCCCTGAAATATATACACCGGAAATGCTGACTGCCCATCGGTTTGTGGAGGCAAATAAAAATAGGTTAGTACATTGGCGCTTGAGAATGCAGCAAGCGACCATCCGAACTGCCCGAGGGCAAATATGATTTTACGTCCTAAACCGAGTGTTTGTGCCTTATTTTCCGATGTTTGCATATTCATTCTTTCTTTAGTTTTTATCCAAAATGATATGGGAAATATAATATTTTTTATTGAAATGTAGCATTAAAGTTTTACGATTGCAGATGGCTTCTTTCGTTCGGCTTTGGCTGTGCCTAAGTCGTTATATATTATATGAGGCTGAGCCTCGGCTTAACCGGGGAATAATAATCTATACTTTGCTATTGATTTATTGTATCTTTATTGCAGTAGCAAAGCCCTTTCAAATTATTTGTTAAGTATATATCCCAAATAATACTATCACCTTCCAGTTTAATTTTTGTATCATTCATCCTTATATAATTTCGATTAAGAGCGATGTAACTATAATCGCCAAAATAAGATTTCAAATTAAATGTATACGAACTGTCTGGTTGAATTAAATGACAATTTGCTAATTTTTGCTTTTGAGATACAACTTTATAAATCAAACTATCTCTTTCAACATAAATTACATAAAATCCATTTATTGAATCTAATTTTGTAACTTTATACAAATTACTATCAGCCTGTGCTTTAGAGGTGAATATTTTTGTTTCTAACCCATTTATAGGTAATATACAACAACAAATTATGAAGGATGTAATAAAGATAAAATGCATAATAATATAATTATTAATATTCAAAAATGACTTATTGATTTCTTCGTTCGGCTTAGGCAGAGCCTCATGAAATACTTCAAACCGAGGCAGAGCCTCGGCTTAACTGACGGATGATTGCACACTGATATAATATATTTTATTGAAATGCACCATTTCTGTTTTGCTGTTGCAAAGGGCTACTGTTTTGCTTGTGGGTACTTTTATAAATACCTGTCCACTAGTGAGTATACCATGTTTTGGCGTGTACTGAATGTGGTTTTCGTTGGCAGAAAACTGCGCTATGGCGTTGGCACCGAATAGATGCAAGGTACTTCCTGCAATGGCGTATGGCTCATCCGGAATTTTATACAACAACATACTCTGGTGCGGTTTCAGTTTTATTTTTTCCCCGGACAAGAAAAACTCAGGTACATTGCCTGCGCAAACCGAGTAGCTTGCATCTGCCGTATATCGGGCCGATTTATTTCCGGAATTGAACACAAATAAATACGGGTGCTGCCCCACCATCAGATGCGCTGTATACAATCCTTGGGTAAAAGAAATATCATGCACACTTAGCTCCATTTGCGGAAACTGCATTTTGTATAGCCGCATGGTTTGCGGTGCATACTGGCTTATATCGTCGGATGTAAACAATACCCTGCCAAAAATCTGATTGGTGAGATATAGTGTAAATTTCTGATGCTGTTTGAGTTGTATATCGTGCTCGCGCAGCAAAAACACATCAGAGGGTGTTTTTGGTGGAAACCCTCTCACGCAGGCGGGTAATCAGCATTTTCAGCGATTCCCATTCCAGCCCCACATCTGGCCCTATGCGGCAATAATCGGAGTGCGTACCAAAAGCCGAAGCAAAGGGTACACCGCAAGCAAGTATTTTCATTTCCCCCGAAATTTCACGCAAAAACTGCATGGCGTCGTACATTTTGGCCGCTTTGGTTTTGCCCGGATATGGCACCATAGCTGCTGCATACAGGAAATCCAGTTTCACGAGATCAAATTTCCATTCCCGCTGCACATGCTCAAAAACACGGCTCAGATACAGTTTCACTTCGGGCAGATAGAAATTGAGGGTATAAAAACCGCCCCAGTTGCTTCCTGCTTTCACAAAACTGCCATCGGGGTGGGTGGCTATCCAATGCGGATTTTGGCGCACGAGGTCTGAGTTGGCTGCTGCAGCCAGAGGTGCCAGCCACAAACCAGCCTTGTAGCCCGCTGCGTGTATGCGTGTGGTGAGGGGCAAAAGTCCGTGCGGAAAATCATTTTTCAGGCTGAACCAATCGCCCACATGGGTCTGATAGCCATCGTCTATCTGAAAATATTCGATGGGGATTTTATTATCTATGAAGCCGGAAAGTACTGCGTTGAGTTTTTCCTCGCTTATGTTTTCGTAAAAAGAATACCAGCTTGTATAGCCTGTGGTCTTGGGTGCAGCTATGGCCGGCAGCTCCATTTTTTCAGCCCAGAATCTGAAAGCCTCTTCCGGTGCGGCATTTATGAGTGTAAAATCGCCCAGATGCAACTTATCGGTGCCAAATAAATGTTCCACTTCGGGGCAAAGGCTTATGTTTTTCGAATCGTGATTCAGTTCTATGCGCGTAAATGCCAGGTGATCTGAAAGCGATGCCAGCAGGGTTATTTTTCCATCTTCCTCGTGCCTGTATGCAAAAGTGTAGCCGTGCAAATGCCCGCGTTTGTGTGGATACTTATAAAACCAATAATCGCCATATGAGGTAAGGACTTCATGGAATCGTGAGAAGTATATACCAGCGTATCTGTCCACGATTGGTAACCATTGAGCACCCAGTTATCTTGCTCCGAAATATTGATGGGAGCATCAATGCTTATATGTTTTATTTCAATGGGAAAGAGCGGATATAACCACAATCTGTATGTATGTGCATGCCTGTCTATCTTATGCCGTATTTCGAGCGAAAAATGAGCACACTGGTTCTGACCTCCAAATTGAAAATTAATGTGGGTATCATCGTCTGCTATGGTATATATTATTCTTCCTGAAAGCACTATTTCTTATTCATTTTCTTATCTACCCTTTTCACTTCTACTATCCCCTTCACACTTCTAAGGGCATCCATTACGCTTGTCAAATGCACTGTACCATTTACATAAACGGTAATTTCCCCTTCAAACCAACCTTTTCTATCAGAATTGATGTTTATTGACTGCATATTTACCCGCACGCCTTTTGATATGACATTTGTAATATCAGAAACCAGCCCAATGCTATCGTTTCCACTGAGATAAAACGTGGCCAGAAACTGCCGGTCAGCAGCATCGTTTTGCCATTTAGCTTTAACCAACCTGTAGGGGAAACGCGAAATCATATCCTGTGCATTTGGGCAACTGGTTTTGTGTATTTTGGTGCCTTTGTAAACAGATACGAACCCAAAAATACTGTCACCGGGAATGGGATTACAGCATTTGGCCAGTTCAAATTCTATTCCAGAGGTGTGATTGTCGATGACTAGAAAATCGCCACTTTTACGAGTAACCACCTCGTCCTGCATGCTGGTAAGTTTCTCGAGCACAGCATTGTATTCCTGCTTTGCCGGAGCCACAAAAACATCATACATGCTTGCTTCGGTAAGAGCTATTCTGTTGTTCCCTACAGCATTGTAAAAATCTATATAAGCTTCAATTTTGAAATAATCCATAAGCTTGCTCACGGTTTTGTCAGAGAACTCTTCCTTCACCATTGGGTACTTGCCTCTTAATTCTTCGAATTTTTGTTTTACAAATACTTTACCTTCTTCAGCGTGCTTATTTTCTTCCGTTTTCAGAAAATGTTTAATTCTGTTTTTGGCTTTAGTAGAAATCACTATTTCAAGCCACTCAGGTTTGGGTTTTTGTTTTTTAGATAAAAGTACTTCTACTCTATCGCCATTGAGCAACACATCTTTAATAGCCACCAGTTTACCGTTGGCCTTTGCGCCTACACATTGCTCTCCCACACTGGAGTGAATGGCATAAGCAAAATCGAGTACAGTGGCGCCTTTGGAAAGTTTAATGAGTTCACCTTTGGGGGTGAACACAAAAATAGTATCGGAATAAAGTTCGGCCTTGGCTTCATTTTTCTCCTCATCTTCGTGCAAATGCGGATTTTCGAGCACCGAGCGAAGTTGGTCCATCCAGTTGCTGTTGCTGTCGTCGCCTTTCACTTCCTTGTATTTCCAGTGGGCAGCGTCGCCCTTTTCTGCTATATCGTCCATTCGGCGGGTACGTATCTGCACTTCTACCCATTTCCCTTCGGGACCTATCACCGTAGTGTGCAGCGACTCGTAACCTGAGTCTTTAGGGGCCGATATCCAGTCGCGCAAACGTCGCGGATTGGGTTCCCACACATCGGTTATCATGCTATAAACCTGCCAACAAGCAGCTTTCTCGTCTTTCAGGTCGGGGTACTCATCGTCCAGAATAATGCGGATGGCAAAAAGGTCGTATATCCCTTCGAAAGTAACTTCCTGCTTGGCTATTTTGTTGTAAATGGAATGTATGGATTTTGGGCGCCCTTTTATTTCGCAATGAATATTGCGCTTGCTAAGCTCCTCTTTTATAGGCTCTATGAAACTGGAAATGTATCTCTCTCGGTCGTCTTTGGTTTCTTCTAGTTTTCCGGCTATGAATTTGTACATGTCGGGTTCCATGTGTTTCATGCCCAACTCTTCCATCTCGGTTTTTATGTGGTACAAACCCAACCTGTGCGCCATGGGCGCATATATATAATAAGCCTCGCGCGCCAGTGTCATCCGCGCATTGTCCGACACCGTTTTGGCATTGCGCAGCGCATTGAGCTTCAGCGAAGTTTGTACCAAAACAACCCGCACATCGTCGGCAAGTGTCAGCATCATCTTCCTGAAGTTTTCAGCTTGCTCAACGAGGTACACTTTTTCGGGACGTGCATATTTTTTTTCGCGCTTGGTGAGTTTGGAGGTAAGCTGCGCAGAACGCTCTGAGAATGCATTTTCAATGCCAAAAACCCGGGCAGTATCCAGCTTATTTATTTCTTCCAATGAGTTTATTACACTCATAATTCGGGCATAATAATGTTTTTCAATATCTTCGGCAGAAATGATGCCCAAACTGAAAGGAGCATATAGCAAGGTAGAAAAAGTAGCAGTAGAACGCATACCAATTTCCAGCGAACAAATAAGTGCTGCATCCAAAGCCCGTTGAAGTTCAAATTCAGTTTCGGGATTCTGAAGCAATGTATTTTTATAAAGTAGCTGTATCTGATTGAGTTGTTCTATACGCAAGGGCGCTACGAATGCGCTCAAGTGCTTATATATGAGACCAAATTTTTCATCTACTGAAAGACCGGTGCGGAGTAGGAGTTCTTTTTTTTCCATAAATCTGAACTTAAAATTCGGCGCATATTCATACTCAATCTTTCATTATTCTAATGAAATGCAACAACTTCCAGCAATCGAATACCCACATACGGGCACGGGTGCTATTCAGGTTGCGGGTCATGCTATGCTGCCACTGTGCAAATATAAATTCAACCAGCCACAAAAGCCTGATTTTTTTAAGAATTATGTATGTTTGGTACAATTTATTGCTCTGCAAATGTTTGCGATGCACTATTTCGGAGTGTATCATCCATTTCAGGTTGCCCAGCGCGCTGAGTGTTTTTAGCAAGAAACCTTCGTTGGTTTCAAGGCCACTGTGTATCAAGGAATTATCTATATGCCTGATTTCTATATTTTTATCAAAAAGTTCGAAACCCAACAAGGTATCTTCGTGCCCATAGTGTGAAATCTGCTCATTGAAGCGGATTTGCATGAACAAATTTTTGGGAATGAGAAAATTGAAGCCAGAAAAAGACAAAAATGGAGTTTTATTTCTGCTATCGACAGTTCTCACCTCTCTTTTTTGGCCATATTTCCAACGTAAAAAATGTATATCATCGGGTATCTGGGGGCTATATGCAACTCCGCCAACCAGCACGCCCTCAAACGGCAATGCCTGCAGGTAGTTTCTGATAAAATGGGGCGAATGTACAACAGCATCGCAATCCAGGAACAGCAAATAATCGTAATACGCCCTGGTAGCCATCATGTTGCGAATGACAGAGCGGCCATGATTGGAACCCAGCGCGATAAAATAAACATGGGGAAGCCCTTGGCAAGCCTTGCGGTTGAGCGCTATAAAATGCTCAGTGCTGCCATCGTCGCATACTATTATTTCAAATGAAATCTGATTATCTGATAATTGATCATGCAAATCTGCCACCAATCTGTTTAAATCGAAGTTGAATACCGGAATTAAAACAGAAATCATACTTTCACCAAATTTTGCCTCTGAATTTAGTATTTTTATGTGGTTAAATATCAGATTTCAAAAAAAACCGTATATTTAACGTCAAATTGAACTAACGGTTCAGGTAGATGCAGTTTATAAATGTGAATGTCAACATTTTTTTAAACCGTATATACAGTACCGTTTACTTAACACAAAGATACTATATTTGGAAATATATGCGAAGACTAAATTTATTCACAATGAAAATTCCATTCAATAAATTGGCAGCTATGCTGGTATGTACCCTGTGGTGCATGCAAATAGCTTGGGCACAAACAGATAACACAACAAACAAAGTACCTCTGAGCGATCGGATTGCCAATTATGATATTTCGGCCACCTACAACCCCGATACTAAAATAATAGATGGCCAGATGACCCTGAGTTGGAAAAACACTTCGAACGATACTTTGTACGAAATGCAGTTCCATACTTATCTGAACGCTTTCAAAAATACCCAAACCACTTTCATGAAAGAACGTGGTGGCAATATGCCTTGGGATAAAAAAACAGTATCGGACCTGAATTGGGGTTGGATAGATGTTTTGTCCATTAAAACTAAAAATGGCCTCGACCTTACCGATAACACCACGTATATACAACCCGACGATAAAAATGAAAACGACCAGACTGTGCTCAGGCTCAGAATGGGAGCCGATACCATTTTCCCGGGCGAAACGGTAGTGTTGGAGATGACTTTCAAATCGAAATTACCCAAAGTAATAGCCCGAAGCGGCTGGGCCGATGATTATGTACTGGTGGCTCAGTGGTTCCCCAAAGTAGGGGTATACGAGCACTCAGGCATTCGCAATGTATGGGCGGGAAAATGGAATTGCCACCAATACCACTCAAATTCAGAGTTTTATGCCGATTATGGTGTTTATAATGTGGATATTACACTGCCTGAAGACTATATAACCGGTGCAACAGGCTTATTTGAAAAAGAAAGAGCCAATACCAACGGTACAAAAACTGTTTACTACAAAGCTGAAGATGTGATAGATTTCGCATGGACTGCTTCTCCCCGATTCAGGGTGATAGAAGACAAACATGCCGGTATACTTATTCGTCTGCTAGTGCAGCCCGAACACGCTTATCAGGCCGACAGATATATTGGCTCATTGAAAATAGCCATTGATTATTTCAACAAATACCTGGGTGTGTTTCCATACCCATCTATGACTGTGGTAGACCCACCTATACGCGGACAAGCAAGCGGTGGAATGGAATATCCTATGCTCATTACTGCAGGTACTATGTGGGGTATGCCTGAAGGTATAAAGATGGCTGAAATGGTAACAATACATGAATATGGCCACAATTATTTCATGGCTCTGCTGGCTACCAATGAGTTTGAGGAAGCATGGATGGATGAAGGAATGAACAGCTACTACGAAACCCGCATCATGGACGAAAACTATGGCGATGCTTCGTTTGTAGATTTCATGGGCTTCCGCATGAGCGACTACGATATGCAAAGAGGTGGATATGTGTATAGCTCAAATCCACGTATTGCAGAATCTACGCGCAATTCTTGGCAATTCCCTGCCGGTTCTTATGGAATGCTCAATTACAACAAACCTGCTACATGGCTCAATGCACTCGACCGTATGATTGGCCGCGAGACCATGGACGAGCTCATGAAAACGTATTACGACCGTTTCAAATTCAAACATCCTACTGCCAAAGATTTTATAGCCGTAGCCAATGAGGTTGTAACCAAAAAACACGGCGATAGATTTGGTAAAAACCTGGATTGGTTTTTCGACCAGGTACTTATGGGCACCCATGTGTGCGACTATGCTGTGAAACAAGTATACAACAGGCCCCTCACCCAACCCGGTGGCATGTACGACAAAAAAGATACCCGCATATTTGTAAGCCCCGAACAAGTTGGAACAAAATTTAAAGCTACCGTTGAAATACAGCGTGTAGGCGATATGCAAATGCCTATAGAAATAATGGTTATCTTCGAAAATGGAGAAGAAAGACTCGAAAAATGGGATGGCCTGGGTACAGAGCTAAAACTGGAATTTGAAACTGAAACCAAACTTGTTTCTGTAATAATAGACCCGGACAATAAGCTTACCATGGATATAAACAGAAGCAACAACAGCTTCACCCTGCAACAGGACCACCGTGCTATATGGAAATACGGAGTTGAATTTCTGTTCTGGCTGCAAAATCTGCTTTTGGTAATCGTTTCTTTTGCATAATGTTTTATACGAAAAAAATAAGAATATGACTATAACAACCGCCTTTACCCGAGGATTTACCGTAGCAGCCAAAACCCCAAAAATGGTGCTGCTGGTTTATTTCTTCAATTTTGCCCTGTCTGCTTTTGTGGCGCTGGCCTTTGTAGACGGCATGCAAAATGCTGCCGGAAATTCAATGATACTTCAATCTCTACTCGAAAAGTTTCACGGGGGCAATGTGACCGATTTTCTGAACAACGATGGCAGTGTGCTCAAAGCATACCTTTCGCAGGTAAAATGGGTATTGCTTATGTATTGGATAGCCACCATTTTTCTGAGTGGCGGTATCATAAAAACCCTGAATAAAGAAAAATTTAATGTAGGTACCTTCTTTGGTGCTACCGGATACTATTTCTGGCGTTATCTGGGACTAGCTGTACTTATGCTGGTGGTACACATTATAGTATTGGCCATTTTTATAATACCTACTTCTATCATACTGGAGGCTCAGTGGCCGCAGATGAGCTCTGAACGCGACCTGATATACATCATCATGGGTGTGGCTGCCGGATATCTGGCGGTACTGGGTGTGATATTCATGATTGCCGACTACGCCAAATTCTACCTGATGCTCTACGATTCAGTAAATGTTTTCAAAGCATACTGGAAAGCCAGTGGTTTTGTGATGCGTAGGTTATTCAGGGTATATGCGCTGTATCTGATGATTATGCTTATTTCTTTCATATTTGTGTATTTATTCATAAAACTGAATGAAGACATTGCCATGCACACCACGGCTGCCATATGGCTTACCTTCCTGGTTCAGCAACTTTTTGTGTTTATACGTACATGGTTCCGCATTTGGCTGTATAGCTCTGAACTTGAGTTATTTGCCGCCAACTATATACTCGATAGCAAAGAAGCATTTGCAAAAGAATATTTCAACGACATGGAGCAAAAGATAGTTGCAAATAGCATAGCAGAGAAATCTGCGAAAACAAATGAGCAAACTACTACTGCTGCTGCCGAAACCCAAACTGCAAGCAAAACTGAAACTCAGCAAACCACCACCAAGGCAGAAACTAAATCTACCGCCCAAACTGAGGAAAAAACAGTAAAAACTGTTACCACTGAGCATACCAAATATATGCCACAGGTAACTACCGAAGAAGCTTTAGTAGAAGAGCTAAAACAGACAGAAGTGAAGACTGAAGTAAAGCAAACGGAAGTGAAGCAAGTTGAAGTGAAGCAAATTGATCTGAACAAAACAGAAGTGAACCAAACCGATGTGAAGCAAACTGAAGCAAGCAAGACTGAGGTAAAACAAGATGCTGTAGTAGTTGAAAATACAACCACCACCGAAACTGCTACCGACGAAATGATGCAGAAGATGTACGAACAGGAAAATTCAACTACCTCAGTTCCCGATGTGGACTATGATGTTTACAACGACTACGATGACGGAGATCCGAGAGGGTAATGCATATAAAAGTAGGCAGATGTTATAATGGGACGCAGATTGGACTGATTAGACGGATCTAACTGATTTTTTAATGGGACGCAGATTCTATAATGGAACGCGGATTAGACTGATTTTACTGATCAAACTGATTTTTTTTTAGATCAGTATTCATCAGTTCGATCTGTCTGATCTGCGTTCTATTCATTTAATGGTGCGCAGTTTCTATAATGGGACGCAGATTGGACTGATTAGACTGATCTAACTGATTTTTTTTTAGTTCAGTATTCATCAGTCAGATCTGTCAGATCTGCGTTCTATTCCTTAATGTGACGCAGATTAGACTGATTTTACTGATCAAACTGATTTTTAAAGATCAGTATTCATCAGTCCGATTTGTCAGATCTGCGTTCTATTCATCATCTATTTCCATTCCCATACCATTCATAATCAATTCCCAACTGTGCACAATTGGATTTTCACCGTTTGAAGTTATTTGTAAAGGCTTTCCTTATAACCTGTGGCTCTTTTCCAAAATTAAGCAATAAGCCAACTTCAATTTCTGTTGCTTGCAAATAATTGAGCAATTGTGCCTCGTGGGCATCTTCGAGGAATTCAGCAGCTTTTAGTTCTATAATAACTAAATTGTTAACTACAATATCAGCGAAATATTCCCCCACTATTTCATTGA
>JAIFMY010000168.1 GCA_020048155.1 Bacteroidota bacterium | reverse complement strand
AAATCCACCAATATACCTCTCACTCTTTCAGGTCATACTCATGGCTTTCAGTTTGCCATCAAATTTGGAAATATGAAGTGGAGTCCGGTGCAGTATAAATACAAGCACTGGGGTGGCTTATATACCGAGTCACAACAGCACCTGAATGTAAATATAGGTTTTGGTTATATAGGCTTTCCGGGTAGGGTAGGCACCCGACCAACGGTTTCGCTCATAGAGTTAAGCTAGTTAATTTCATCTAAAGTTGAAGTGACTATAAAAAAGAGTCATGTTACTTGAAATATAATAATGCAACTATTTTTATAGTTTGAGACTTTTACTTCATCCCATACCCTTTGGGCAACCAAATGTTAGGGTCGATTTATCAGTTGAAAATGCTGCAGTAGCCTATTCCCCGCCTCTAGGGGAGTGGCTGCAAGCCGGGATGGGGCTTTTTTTTTGGATGTGAAATATAAAAATGTTCCTATTGGTTACAAATAACTTCAATACCGGTCTGATTTGCGCAATGGGTTGACTTTTTCGGTAAACATGGAATCGAAATCCATAGCTATAAAAAGTACTTTTTCAATTTTGCCATTTTCATTTACAACAGGTATAAATTTTGCTTTCAACCACAACCAATCGGTATTGGTTTTAAAAGTTGAGCTGATCTCAAACATAAGGTTCTGAGCTATCATTTCTCCCCAACGGGTGTTGAAATTATCGGAATCTGCCCGGTGTATAAGGTTTCGTATGGGTTTACCATCTATTTCAAGTATGCTGAAACCCATAGTTTGAGCAAATTTCTGATTGGCGGAAAGAATTCGTCCCTCAATGTCACATTCCGCTTTAAGCACAGCCATATCTAAGGCATGCAGGAATCGTGCATTTTCAGCTTCTCGTCTGGCCATTTCTTCTTGCGTAGCTTGCAGTTCTTCGAGGTTCTGGCGCATTTCTTCTTCTTGTGATGCCAACTCATCGCTTTGTACTCGTGACTGTTGTAAGAGCAATTGGGTTTGCTTATTGGCGCGGATACTGGCAAAGGTTGAGGCAAGGTCGTCTGACAGGTGTTTTACGAACTCGATAACATGTGGCGGGTAGGGTTCGAGTGAGCCAAGCTCTATAATCCCAACAAATATCTTTTCGTTGCTTATAGGTACTATGAGTATGCTATTTGGGGGGGTATGTCCAAGCCCTGAGGAAATCTCAGAATATTCAATTGGCACGTTGGTAAGATGTACCACATTTTGCTCTATCATGGTGGTACCTATAATACCATCACCCTTTCTGATTTTCTTTTTGCGATACCTACGGGCATCATATGCATACGAAGTGACTAGTTCAACGTAGTTTGTGTCTTCGCTATTGTTGCTAAGCAGAAAAAGGCCACCAAGTACTGAAGATGTATATCTGACCAACTCGCTCATAATTCTGAAGTAGTGATCGTCTTCATTTTTATACTGTTCGCGCAGTATATCCCCAAAATTTGCCAAACCGGCGGTGGTCCAGTTGCGGTTCATATCCAATTTTTTGCGTTCATCTTCCTCCGAGGCTGCTTTCTGAAGGCTATCACGCATATTTATAAGGGCATTGCCAAGAGCATCTTTATTGCCAAGAGGGGTAAAAGCTGATTCATAATTGCCTTTCCCTACTAGATTTGCAAAATCTACCACTTCTTCTAAATGCGCAACAAAGTGGTTATAGTATTGGCTTATGCGGCCTAATTCGTTTTTGCTCTGTATTTCAATTCTCGATTCCGGAAGTTCTCCTGTACTGAGCAACTGTAAGTTACTGAGCAAAGTATTGAGCGGTTTTCCCAATATGCGGTCTACCATGAGCAATGCAATAAAACTTGTAAGGATACTTAACACCACCAACAAAATATACATCGAATTTAGTACTTCTCTGTAATACTGTATATTACCTAAATGCAAATTAAAGTTATAGTTTACCAATTTTTCGTATTTGTCCAAATTTTCGGTAACTTTTAGTTTTACCATAAAATATTGTGCTGTAGCAAGGTTTTTTGCTTTAGTCTCCCCAATATTGGCTTGATAACTGTTTCTGAAAGTATTGCTTGCACGTATCAATGAATCTACTATTTGTTTATGTTTGGTTATGTTTATAGAATCATTTTTGAAATTGAGTACTACCGAATCGCGTGGCAATAAATCTTGAAATTGTATAATCAAGGGTTTGGGACTTTGATCTATGGCATACTGAATAGCTTGTATTTCAAGATTTATCTGATCTTGAATAGATTCGTATGCTGACAAAATCAATTTGATTTCGGCTTGAGTTAAATCCGTCTTTTGCAATAGAGCTGGAAATGCGACTGCCTCACCTATGCTCGGGCGTGGGCGTACTCCATTGGCCAGCAGATAATCCCAATAAACCCGATTGTAATCTTGAGGTTTCATATTTTCACCATAGAGAATACCTGCAATTTCTCTATAGTATTCTTTGAAAATGTTTTCTTGATTTAAGGTGATGATGAGCGCCATACGATGCAAATCGTCAGATGTCTGACGTAATTCTCTGCTCAGACTGAGTGCAGCCTGCTGTCGTTCATATTCTTTACCGTACTCTTTCCTGTTGAAATCTATAAGCAATGTAATGATAATAAGTACCACAAGCAAAGCAACAAACAAAACGTTCATATACTTGAAGAAGACACTTATGGATATATTTTTTAAAGAAAATTTACTGAACATGATTTGCGTGTTATTGCTTTATTTTTTGAAGTGCTTCAATACGGCGCTTGTATGAGTCAAGTTCCAATTCTTTTCTGGCCAAAAGTGAGCGAACCTCAGACTCTCGTATTGTATTGTCTTTGTTCAATTTTAGTATTTTCAGGTTTAGTTCAGCTATTTCGGCAGTGAGCTTACGTTCTTTATCAGCAGCGTAACTTATTTGTCGTTGGGCATCTTCCAGCAATACCTGGTTGGTTGCATTTAGGCGAGCAATGCTTAAGCTAGACCCAATGGTTTCTATGATGTTCTCAACAAAATCGAGTTGGTGTGTTTCAAAATCTTTGAAAGAAGTAAGCTCAATAACACCAAGCAACACATTATCCATTTTCAGAGGTACTACAAGCAAACTTTTGGGCTTGGAGCTACCAAGACCCGATTCAATTTCGGTATAGTCTTCAGGCAGGCTGTTTATGTATGATGTATTTTTTTCAATGATGCAAGCACCTATAATTCCCTCGCCCGGGTAAATTCTTTTTTCAATTAATTTTTTTCTTCCAGATGCATACGCTGCAAGCAAATCAAGATATTCCGCACCCTTTATGGCATCGTTGTATAAATATATTGCACCTTGCGCGGCATCTACAAACTTTACAAGGGTATTGATAATAAGGTCGGCGGTAGCTCGTATGTCCGATCCTCCTTTGCGCATTATCTCACCAAATTGGGCTTTCCCCTCGTTGGCCCAGTTATGAAACTGCTCATCGGCTTGCTTTTTGTCTTCAAGGGCTTTTGATTCCAAAAGATTTTTACCTGCTTTTAGCAATGCATTTCCAATCACATCTTTGTCTGAGAGTGGGGTAAAGCTGTATGAATAATCGCTTCTACCTAAGGCTTCTGCGTATTCTGCAGTTTTACGCCGGCCTTGCACAAGTTTGTTTACCGATTCTGAGATGAGCGTTATCTCGTCGCGCCAAGCATTGATTTTTACTTCTACCAATTCACCATTGGCAATGCTATTCATTACTTTCACCAAATCACCCAATTTGCTTATAAGCGGACTGGTGAGGGTTGAAGTTGCCCAAAATGATACTATGAGTGAAAGAATAATGCCAATAACTATCAGATACTTTACTTCTGTAAGTTCGCCAAGTATATCGGTTTCTTTCACGTCTATAGCTAAAGTCAATTTCGATCGGACATCTGTGAAATAATAAAAATGCTTTTTTGCATTGGCACGTGCATCTGTGTATAGGAAATGGCCTGATCTGCTTTCCTTCAACTGGTTAATAAGTTGAGCTGTATCTGTAAATAAATCGCCTTCGTATTCTCGGTGCACTATAAGTTTCCCAAGTGAATCTATAATCATGGGGTAACCAGATTCGTAATACTTTAAATCGCTGAAAAAACCTTTGTAAAATTCGTAGTCGAATACTGGCTGGGCTACCAAATAAAAACCTTGAATATTTCCTCGTATATAAAGCGGTTCTGCAATTACATCGTAATAATTGTCGCCAATAAATATCATTCCTTTGAAAGTACTACCCAATGTAATAAGTTTAGTTAATGGCATAAGGCTCGATATGAAGTAATTACGCACACGCTCACCGGTTCTTAAGGCCAAATTTCCGCCAATTATTACAAACCCATTGTCTACCCGTTGCGCAAGTACTACCAGCGCACCACCCAATGTTCCTATTTTTTTTGTAAGTTCATTGGTTTCATTCAGACATTCGTCATCTTGAGTATAGAATTTAGTCATTTCTATGACTTTCTGCTCTTTTATGTATTGGTCAAATACCATAACCCGAGTGGTAGAATCTGTTTCAATTCTAATTTTATGGGTCTCGGTAAATACATGACGCGCAACATGTATTGCTCTATCAAGTACTTTGAATTTGTCTTTGGTATGGTTGTCATGTACACTTTTCACCAAATTTACCTGTGTCATCATTTCTTTGTTGGTGACATCAAGTAGTTTGCTACGTTGGGTAAAATATATATAAACCCCTAATGCAATGAATAAAAAGAGTTGAAGGGTAGTGAACAATACAAGAATCTTATCGCGCAGGCGAAAACGTTTAAATAGTTCTATCATGTGTCAGTTATTCATTCTACTTCTACAAAAATAGGACAAAACTTTTATTATTCAGACCATTTTTTCAACATTCTGCATGCTATTTTCAACTTAGATCCAATATTAGACTGCATTTTAACATCAATTAGTCATACAGCGAAGGGGGTTATATACCTGACTATAGTATTTATTTAGTTATCATTCAGGTTTATAGGCATTTATTTACTTTGTTAATAAAAGTTAATTATTGACAATTCGTATTAAGTCAGTTTGATTGACATTGAGTCCATATTACATTTGTCATGCTTTTGATAATTAAAGTAAATATTTGTTTTATAAATAAATACAAGTTTCTAAATTAAGTTTAAAATGAATCAACAGATTGATATCAGGCAGTTGAACGAGAAAGTACAACGCGAGAGTGCGTTTGTAGATCTGATAATGCTCGAAATGAACAAGGTGATAGTTGGGCAAAAACACCTCGTAGAAGGGCTCATAATTGGCTTGCTTTCCAACGGTCACGTGCTGCTCGAAGGGGTGCCGGGCCTTGCTAAGACGCTTGCCATTAACACCCTGGCTCGTTGTATAGATGCCAAATTTCAACGTGTACAGTTTACGCCGGACCTTCTGCCTGCGGACTTGATAGGAACCATGATTTACAGTCAGAAACAAGAGTTATTCGAGGTTCGCAAAGGTCCCATTTTTTCCAATTTTATATTGGCCGATGAGATAAACCGTGCCCCGGCCAAAGTGCAATCTGCATTGCTTGAGGCCATGCAAGAACGCCAAATCACTATTGGTACCAATACATTCAAACTTCAAGAGCCTTTTTTGGTACTTGCTACTCAAAATCCCATAGAGCAGGAAGGTACATATCCGCTTCCTGAAGCTCAGGTAGACCGATTCATGCTCAAACTGGTAATTACATACCCAAGTAAAGGCGAAGAGCAAATGATTTTGCGCCAGAATACATTGGGCGATTTCCCAAATCCTAATATTGTAGCCGACACTGCATCCATACTCAAAGCACGCGAAGTGGTGAGGGAAATATACATGGATGAAAAAATTGAAAAATACATAGTAGACATAGTTTTTGCTACGCGATTCCCTGCCGAATACAAACTTGGTAAATTCAAAGAGCTCATCAGCTATGGTGGTTCGCCCCGTGCTACCATCAACCTGGCTTTGGCTGCCAAGGCATATGCATTCATGAAACGACGTGGGTATGTGATACCCGAAGATGTGCGCGCCGTGTGTGCCGATGTAATGCGCCACCGCATTGGCTTAAGCTACGAAGCTGAAGCCGAAGGCGTAACCAGCGAAAATATAATTACCGAAATTCTGAATACCGTTGAAGTACCATAACCTTATATATGGAACTAACTGAAATTTTAAAAGAAGTCCGGAAAATTGAGATTAAAACCCGTGGCCTTTCACGTAACGTGTTTGCAGGCCAATACCATTCTGCTTTCAAAGGCAGAGGTATGGCTTTCAGCGAGGTGCGCGAATACCAGTTGGGCGACGATATACGTACCATCGACTGGAATGTGACCGCTCGTTTCAATCACCCTTTTGTAAAGGTGTTTGAAGAGGAACGCGAACTTACCATGATGCTGCTGATAGACGTAAGCCAATCGGGCATGTTTGGTTCGAAAGAAGAATTCAAAAATATATTCGCTGCCAAAATAGCCGGGGTAATTGCCTATAGTGCTTTGCAAAACAACGATAAGATAGGAGTCATCTTTTTCTCCGATATCATAGAGAAATTTATACCACCTCAAAAAGGCCGCAAGCATGTACTGCGTATTTTGCGTGAGATTATAGATTTCAAGTCAAAAAATACCGGCACCAATGTTTCCGAAGCCCTCAGGTATCTTACGAACGTAATAAAGAAACGCTCTACTGCTTTTGTCATTAGCGACTTTATGGATCAGAATTTTTCTAATCCGCTGCGTGTTGCAAACAAAAAGCACGATGTAATAGCTTTGCATGTGTTAGATGAACGCGAATTGGCGATGCCTAATATGGGGCTGGTTCAGTTTTTTGATCCTGAAACCAATACGCATCAATGGATAGATACTTCGTCGCGTGCCAACCGAAAGGCTTATGAGATGAAAATGCTGGCACATATGAACCATACCAAAGATATTTTCATGCGGGCAGGTGTCGATTTTTCATTGTTCTACACCCACAAAGATTTTGTAAGACCTTTGCTAAGCATTTTTGAAAAAAGAAATAGCCGCTAGCTTCATGCATTAAATTCTCTTTTACCATTAAAAAACAGAAATGTTTCATGAGATTTTTTAGTAATATATTCAAATCGCTCATAGTAATTGCGGGGCTTTTGCTTTTTGCACATGTGCAGGCTTCTGCCCAGACAAAAAGACTACTCAGCACCATCAATAAAGAGCAAATAAGCATAGGCGACGATGTAATGCTAACCCTTGCCATAGAAGCAGGAACCAGCGAGACAGTTTTTTTGCCATTGCTATCAGATACTATTGGCAGAGGCCTGGAAATAACCCAATTCCCGTTGCGAGATACCCTTAAAGTGGATGGATTTCTGAGGCATGTACTTACAGTTCATTTTACTGCTTTCGACAGTGGTTTTTATCAAATACCAGCCTTCAAAGCTGCAATTGTGAGCGCAAATAAGGACACAGCCTGGTTTTACTCGGTTCCAATGCTCCTGCGTGCCGATTACCCCAATATGACAGCCGAAGAACTGGCCGTAATAGACACTGCACAACAAGAACGAATTTTCGATATAAAAGAAAATGTAGATACTCCTTTTACTATAGATGAGTTATGGGCTTACCTGATGCTTTATATGAAAAAATATGGCATATGGCTGTTGCTGGCACTGACTATAGCCGTGGCTATATGGTATTGGTATAAAAAGATTTACAATAAGAAACCTGTGGAAGTGATAAAACCCAAAGAAATTGTTCCGGCACATGTGCGTGCACTTAGCATGCTGCAAGCATTGAGGGCTAAACAATTGTGGCAAAATAATCAGACAAAGCCTTTCCACTCCGAACTAACCGAAATTTTGCGTGGGTACATAGAAGAGCGCTATCAGGTGCCTGCCCTCGAACAGACTTCTGATGAAATTCTGACCTCGCTACATATTTCCGGATTGCTTACTACCGAAACGCAGGATATGCTCAAACGCATACTTCA
>JAIFMY010000125.1 GCA_020048155.1 Bacteroidota bacterium | reverse complement strand
ATTCTTCTATCGAGGACGATAGAAATGTAGACGCAAAGTAAAACGACTAAACCAACCCGAAGTAAATCAGTATCAGAAATAGTGTACCAATTGCTATGCGGTACCATCCAAAATAAGCAAATCCGTACTTTTCAACCAGTACTATGAAAACTTTTACTGCCAGCCATGCTGATACAAAAGCTACTGCCAATCCGGTAGCAAGCAACATGATTTCAGTGGAAGTAAACGCAAGCGACGACTTTAGCAAATCGTAACCAGAAGCCGCAAACATTGTTGGGACAGCTAATAGAAATGAATATTCGGTAGCTTGCTTTTTATTAAAACCATTGAAAACGCCTCCCACTATAGTAGCGCCAGCCCTGGATACACCCGGAACCATAGATACACACTGCACTAGACCTATATAAAATGCATGTTTGTAACTTATTTTTTCGACTTCAACATATACCGACTCTCTGGCTTCAATCCTCTTGTCGATAATAATGAGAATGATACCACCAATAATAAGAGACACAGATACTACCAATGGCGAAAACAAATATCCTTTTATGATATCATATGCCAGAAAACCAACAATAACTGTAGGTATAAATGAAATAATAAGTTTGGTATATATTTCGAAACTTTTGAAAAACCGTTTGATATACATCAGTGCTATTGCTAAAATAGCGCCCAACTGAATAACTATTTCAAAAGTTTTAAGAAACTCTGTTTCATGCATTTGCAATGCAGCCGAAGTGAGTATCATATGCCCGGTAGACGATATAGGCAAAAATTCTGTAAGGCCTTCAACTATGGCTATAATAATGGCTTGTAAAAAATTCATGTGATTTATTTTATGCTGCGGCAATATTAATAAAAGAAAATGAATCCCCTGATATTTGTTTACATTCGGTTCAAAATTTTACTACAAAATCGATATATGGAACACCTATAAACATGGTTTCAAAAATTTCAGGGTTGTTGAGAAAAGCCAAGTCTACTGCAATTTTCTCCCCAAAAAATCTGATTCCATATGAGTAAATACCATATATTTCTCCATCGATGGGTACTAACCAGTTTTCAGTAACAAACGCAGTTTTTTTTGAAAAACGTGTCATACCTGAAAATGTAACTATGGGCTGTTCCATCATTTCACTCTCTACAAAGCCCCATCCCAAGCCAAGTGTAAGATTGTGCTCAATATTTCCATACGTACCAATGCCATAAGCTATTCCTGCACTATTTCGTTTACTCGTTTCTGAGTCGAAATTGGGAATACTTACAAATATTACACCGGTGCCCACATTCCACTTTGGATCCAAATTCCATGTATATTTAGGCGTAAGAAATATAATGGGAGTAGGCCCATCGCTATCATATCCGCCAAATAAAGAAATAATTTCTACACCGGCCCCCATTGTAAAATGATTGGTAACTCCATAGTTGAACGAATTGAGAAACAAATATGTATTCTGATAATATCCTTCGCCTTTGGCTAACGAAAAAGCAGTAGGCCCGAATAGGTAGCGGGTAGCATTTGGATTCGGAAACCAAAAAACACCTTCCTTTATATTCTCCTGCTCAATCGCAGTAAAGGTTTTGATACTGGCAATAGAAATATTGAGCGATGCGATAGCCGTTGTTTTCATGGTGATGGTACCAATATCGCGGTTTATGATTTTACCTATGAAAATACTCCCTTCTTTCAACTCTACTCTATATATCTTATTGGTATCAATAACCGAAGGCAAGACTACTTCTTGTGCTGAAATTGAAGTGGATATTTGCAGAACAAAGATTATGCATAAGGTTACGAACATTGCGTTTTTCATGATTCTAGCGATTTTAGTGATTTGGCCATTATAGTAAATATACGAATTTCTTGCCACAATGAGCCCCGTATACTACTTGTGCTAAAAAGTTTTAATTATATATCTTATTTTTGAATAAAATATTGAGAAATGTCAAAACACATTATTACATCTGCTGTTCTTTTCTTGTTTTTGTGGTCGGGAACTCAGGCTCAAAATTTTGAGGGGAAAATACTGATAGCCATCGTAGCTTCGCAGGTTGATGGAGACGGACTCGCGGGCTATAATAAACCAGGTGTGCAAGCCGGTATTGTGGTAAACAAAAAAATACGCAAAAACTGGCATATTTCATCGGGTTTTGTTTATACATCCAAAGGCAGTTGGCAAAATACAAGTGCTACTCCTCCTGGCTATAGCCCCAAGAAGATAAACCTGCATTATGCTGAAATACCTTTTCAGGCCAAGTATATGATTACCGCTAAATGGACCATCGCTGCCGGAATTGCTGCCGGCTACCTGTTTTATGCTCGTGTTACCGACGACTTCGGCCTTTACACCCCGGAATTTACAAACGACTATTTCAATTTCGATTTTTCTACTCATATTGGTCCTGAATACCGGGTAAATGATAAAATGAGTGTATTTGCTCATTTAAACCGGTCTATGATATTTATACGTGAATACCCCTTTCACATAAACAACTATCTGACCTCCGGTTTGCTATATCATATTCGATAATTTTTTAAACATCAAGTATGCGTTTTTGCAAATAATTGGTTAGATTTGAAATATTATACAATTACTAAACTGCATATAAAGCTATGTATAAAGCCATTATCAACAACAAAGAAATTCAGATAGAATTCAATAAGAATAACCCGCTGCAAGGAATGATGGATGGTGTGGCTTTTGAATTTACATGCAATGAGATAGGACAGAATTTGTATCTTGTATTGTACCAAAACAAATCTTTTACCATCGAAATAGTGTCTCCGGCAGACGAAAATCACACATATAAGCTTAAAGTGAACAATACACCTTGTGAGGTGAAAGTAGGAACCCCAATAGACCAATTGCTCAACAATCTGGGACTGAATCTGGCGAAAAAAAGTGTAAGTGAAATAAAAGCCCCCATGCCGGGTATGGTTTTGCAAATACCTATTACTGTAGGAGATACTGTAAAAAAAGGGGATATACTGGTTATACTGGAAGCCATGAAAATGGAGAACAGCCTGAAATCTCCCGTAGATGGTACCATCAAAACCATACATTGTACCATTGGAAAAGCAGTTGACAAAAACCAGTTGCTTATATCATTTTCATAAACCTAAATAGCCATAGCCAATACACCTACATACACCTTGGCTCCTGCTTGCGTAAGATGTTGAGCGGCTGCTTCGAGTGTGGCACCTGTCGTGATTACATCATCTACAAGCAGTATTTTGCGCCCGTGTATCTGAATATTTTCATCAAGTTCAAAGGCTTCTTTCACATTATCCCACCGCTGGGTCCGGCTTTTGCGGGTCTGAGAAACAGTATTTGCAGATCTACGTAAAATCTTTATATTCAACTCCTTGCCAGACACCTCACTAATACCGGTGCATATCACTTCGCTTTGGTTGTAACCTCTCTTTTTGTATTTTCCCGGGTGCAATGGCAAGGGCACTATGTAGTCAATTTCATTTCCCCATGTACTTCTTTTCAAGGCTTGCCCCATAAGTTTCCCCAGATAAACGCCAACTTCAGGTTGGTTTTTGTACTTGAGCATATGCATTAGTTTTTGCACATTCCCGCCTTTATCAAAATAGAGCAAAGCAAATGCCTTTTCAATTTGTACCCTGCCCCAAAAATTTTGTTCTACCTTATTGTTTTCTTGCCTGATGCTATGCGTGTAAGGCAGCTCAACCATGCATACAGGGCATAGGACTTGTACCGTTGGCGGCAAAGACTCTCCACATACCAAACACACATCTGGTGCAAATAAATATACTACATCCGAATAAACCTGGTGCAGGTGCTTACTCAACCAAGAAAGCATATCAAATTCAGAATTTCTTACGTTCGAGTATCGAATTGTAAATAATGGCTTTTCGAAGGTCGAATTCTGTTTTCTTCTTTTTGGGCTTAGGTTTGGCTAACTCTTCAGGTTTTTCCTCATCTGTTTTGAAATTCTCCTTAGGCAGTGTACGTTTCTGCAAATCAAGTTTGCGGGAATTATACAGCTCTTCGCTACTTAATATTTTTTCCTGTGAGTCTTCAGCCGTTTCCAAATCTTTCAATTCAAAATCAGAAACTTTCCATGAGTCCGGTACAACTTGTCCATGCATATTGTGGAGGCTTTGTTGGACTGCTGTCTCTGAATCTTGCTGAGTCTGCATTTTTGCTTTCTTACGCATGGTAGTATAAAAATAAAAAACCACTGCTATAAGTATATAAAGTATTGAATCTAAATAATCCATATTGTTATTTGTGTTAAAAATCTTATTTCTCGTTTTTTTGCTTCATTTTCTTTCTGATCATTTTGTAATGGTTTTGTCTACTCCAAAATGTTTTTTCGAACCAGCTTTTCTTAGGATGACCTTTGTACTTTCTCGACTTACTAAGGTTCTGGCGCATACGCTTTTTTACATCCGGGCTCTGATTCTTATAGTTTAATTTTCGATCTGCCTCAAGTTTCTTTATTAAAGCTTTGCGTTCCTTCTCCTTTTGCTTTTCTATTTCCTCGTAAGAAATAAACTTATCCTGATTGTTCAAATCCGTCTGTTCAGTATCCTGCGATTTTGCACCTGGAACACAGAACATACTAGCAAAACTAATAATAAATATAGTCAAATATCTATACAAGCCCGTAAATTTAAGTTGTGAAAATTATATAAATCTGTGCGAGGTCAAAATATAACAACTAAATTGCAAAGTATCTGCAATATACAATTTTTATACGATATGCTATGCATTTTTATTTACAAATCTGTATACGTAAGATTTGAAATTAAGTTATTTTTATAATTTTATGGTATCTCTTAAAAAGCAAGGAAGTAATAGATGAAGATGAAACGAATTTTATATTTTAACCTTGCCTTAGCATTCCTGCTGTTTCCGAAGTGCAGTTCCGACACAGAGGAAATTCCGAATGTATATGTGAATTTTGAAATAGACCTCAATAGTAGCGATTATGCTCACCTGCAAAGTGTTGGCAATAGCTTGTTGGTGACCGGAGGCTATAAAGGTATCATCATATATCACCAGACGTCCGGCTTTTTTGCTGCTTATGAGCGTGCTTGTCCCAATAATCCTTATCATGAACGAGTTACTTTGCATCCAAGTTTTTCCATTGCGCAAGACTCGGTTTGTGGCTCCAAATTTTCGTTGAGCTTGGAAGGGCGTTTGCTAGAAGGTCCTTCACCTTATCCACTTAAAATGTACCGTACTTTTTACAATGCGGCTACACAATCCCTATTAGTATTTAATTAGAAATCTGAATCATGAGTTTCTCAGCATACAACCCACTTAACTTTGGTATAAAACCGGATACCGAAAAGATAACTGCCCGAAAAATAAGGCTTATCAACATCATCATCCTTCTTTCAGGCTTTATTTCATTGTTTTTTATGATTAGCCTAGCACTTCTGCATATGTGGATAAATATGTCGCAGAATTTTGTCATGCTATTCATACTCATATACATATCTTACAAAGTAAAAATAGGGGACTTGAACAAGGTACTCAGGGTTTTCTTCATTGTTTTCCCTGTCTATTTTCTGTCGTTCGTATTCATATACGGCGAAAACGGTATAAAGTACTACTTCATAAGTCTTGCCATCATGGCAAGTTTGCTGATTGAAGAAAAAAAGGTTGTAAAGCGCATATTCTTCTTTATGTTTTTTATGTTTCTATTCAGCGATATATATCCCCGATTTTTTCCATTTGCCATTACAAACAACCTGAGTGCCTATTTCTATTACACCAATATTGCATTTTCTTTTCTCATCCTATTTGCCACCATATCTTTATACAAAGACCAACAGATGATGTACGAAACCGAATTACAAGAAAATAATGCTGCGCTTGGAATGAAAAATGAAGAAATAACTTTGCAAAATGAAGAAATAGCAAGCCAAAGAGATAATCTACTTGAACTGAATGAGCGCATAAACATACAGCACGAAGCTCTGAATAAAGCCTTCCGTCAAATAACCGATAGTGCCAAATACGCCAGACGTATACAAAGTGCACTTTTGCCTCTCCCAAGTGAACTCAGCAAGGTATTTTCAGACAGTTTCGTAGTCAATCTGCCCAAAAACATTGTAAGTGGAGATTTTTATTGGTATGCATCTATAGATGAGCACACCATGCAAGATAAAGACAAATTTGCGTTGCTTGCGGTTGGCGATTGCACCGGGCATGGCATTCCGGGTGCATTCCTTACTGCCATTGGCATAAATATGCTGCACCAAATAGTGAATGATATGAAAATTTACAATTCTGCGCAAATACTCTCTATGCTCGACAAACTGCTTACTGAACGTTTATTGCAACAATCTATTGATAATGTCCCTGTATACGATGGTATAGACCTCGCACTTATTGTATACTTTCCCTATCAGCAAAAAGTGCATTTCTCGGGTGCCAAACGTCCACTTTTTTTATTCTCAAACGCCGAATGTACTGAAATAAAAGGAAGTAAACATAGTATTGGCTTGTTTAGCAGAGGTACAAAAGTTTTTGAGGAGCATGAATTCGATGTTAAAAAAGGAGATATGCTCTATTTATTTACCGATGGCTATCCAGACCAAACTGGTGGACCAAAACAAAGCAAATTCCTAACTTCAAATTTCAGGGAAATGATATTTAGTCTGCAAGGCAAAGAAATGGCAGTTCAGCACAATTTTCTTCTCAAAACATTCGAAAACTGGAAAAAAGATACCACCCAAACGGATGATGTGATGGTAATTGGCTTGCAAATATGAGCTAATACCACTCCCCTACCCCACTACTCCTAACATTTAGCAGTTATTTTCATTCTAGCCTTCGCTTACATTCGTTCCTCAAAATTTATCCTTAAGATTTAGTAAAAAAACCATTGTCATTAGTGCTTATTCTACGCTATGCTTTGGCACATGATTTGCATTATGTGTGAAGATAGGTTTTTATAGCATTAAAAGTTAAAATTATCTATTCATTTCTCCCCCGTAATTCAAAAATCTGACACTAAAAAGGCTAAAATGATGTTGTAGTGTATGTTCAATAAACAAAACTATTTATCTGGCTTATAGAAAACTAAGTTTTTGTTCCCCGCTTTTTTGCTCTTGCATCTTGCGCGGTAAACAATATTGAATCAGCACATTAGATTTTATTGAGTTCGAAAATAATTACAATTTAGAATTATTCTACACAAGGGCAATTGAAGGCGGTAACACCGCAAGAATATTGAATGTCCATGATTTTGCTAAATTTCAGCACATTGCACACGAATTTGGCAGCGAACAGGGCGTTTTCGTTAATAGCTAGTAATGTGCACTTTAGCTATCTGTATACTTTTTGTATACTCTTGTATATACATTGCACCTCTAAGCCTGATCACAAATGCGAACCGACCAAAAATGTATAACACACACCCAAAAACCTTCAGATCACCTCCAATAATTTCAGTTCGCCACCCTGAAAATTCGATAGAACTCCCGATTTATAGACCTACCGGCAAAACCAGTTCATAACAGCGAGCAGATATTCGTATACATGACAAGTTCGTCATCCATTTTCCTTTCAATGAAAAGTACGATTTGCATAGACCCTTCAAAAGTGATGCTCACTTAACAATAACTCAACTTTTACAAAAAGGCAGTTCTGATTGTCGCACTAAAACTTTGTCCTTCATTACGCGCTAATTTATAGCCACTTACAAATATGTAAACCGCACATTATATAGCAAAATAATGAGAAAGACGTTCCAAAAAGCTTAAATTTGATTGCTTTCAGGTTTGTATACACTGGTTGGGGTTTCCCAAGACACGGCTGTGCGGACAGAAAGTGTTTTATCACATACATCAATTTGTATGTATTGATATTTTGGGTGAATTAATAAATGGGAAAAGCTAAAATTCAGAATGAATTGAATGCATCAGCATAAAAATATACAACAAGGGGCTACTACTTATCATGCGATTAAGCAGCAATATTTTTTATCCGTAGGAAAAGAACGAACGCTCCACTACCTCATTAAAAAAACACAATTAGTTTGTAAACTTAAATGATGGGAAAAATGAACGAAATCGCACGTACATACTTAACAATAATCATTACGAAATTGAGGCAGTATTTCTACTGCTCCTTATCATAGAATATTTTATAATAGTTCATTTTTTTATCGGAGT
>JAIFMY010000136.1 GCA_020048155.1 Bacteroidota bacterium | reverse complement strand
CACACAGGCCTCAAACCTGCTGTGGGTATAGGTAGTTGTGGTATAGGCAAGGCAGTGGTGGCTAAGAATTTTCAATTATCCATTCTCAATTCTCAATTATATAAGAATCCCGGAAATCCCCTTAACTACAACAAATACAGCTACGTACTCAACAACCCACTGAAATATACCGACCCTAGTGGGTATACCTATGCATACAGCAAATACCTGCAACAAGAGTTTGGCTACGGCAGCGGGCAGGTAGGTAGTTTCGCTCGCACAACGTATCTATGCGCCCACAAATAGGTGGCCCGGGTTACCTTATGAACGGCACCGGATTGAATGGTGTGTATTACGATTGGACTAGCAGGCAATACCGCGACACACAAACTGGCAACAGTATGAATGCCAATTTTGGAGGCTGGCATGCCACAAGCTCAGGTATTATGATGCCCCCTGGTACTGAAATAGGAAAGAAAAATGGCAAATTGGGGTTTTGGCGTACCGAAGTAAAAGGTACAGACCAATGCAGAGTTGGAAGACCAATAGTAGACCCTTTTGAAATGGAATTTGAAGTTGAGATTTCACATAAGTTTGAGATGTGGAATAATACACTTTCAGATGGTGGGAGTACACCTTGGATGACAGCTGCAGAAGGGCAATTAGGAGTTACTGAAATCGCAGGCAGTATACATAATCCCAATGTTATTGGTTATCATGCAACTACTGGAGGTTTCAAAGATGATGAAACTCCTTGGTGTTCAAGTTTTGTTAACTGGTCTATTAAGCAAGCTGGCATAAAGGGCACAAACAGTGCAAGAGCTTTATCTTGGAGTGGATGGGGCCAATCTTTAAGCAATCCAGCTTATGGCAGTATAGCAATATTTGATTATGGTAGTGGTAAGGGGCATGTTGGATTTGTCGTAGGTGTAAACTCAAGCGGTTCAATTGTTTTACTTGGAGGCAATCAAAGTAATATGGTTAGGTATTCAGCTTTTTCGCCATCTTCAATTAGTGGATACGCATATCCTTCTGGATTTAGTCCTAATTATACACTTCCTACTATAATAATTAATAAAGCTGGCGGTTTTAGTAGTACTCGATAATTATAAAAACTTTAGTATATGAAGACGATAAAGTATATTTTATGATTGTTTTTTTTTGTATCATGCACATCGCAAACATCTCAAAATAATACATTCTCAAAGAAGGAAGAGAAAACTAACATTAAGAAGAACTCAATAAACACAATTTATGTTTTTGAAAATGACTCTATAAAACAAACTATTGAATTGAGTTTATGTAATGAAAAGGAAATAGTATTCAAATTAATATCTCAAAATAAGTATAGAAATCAGGAATCTAAAATAGAGGGAATTGCCAAGATTAAGGGAGGCGATATTGAATTAGATGAAGATAGTGAAGGAAATGCTTATCCTGTATATGAATATATCTATGAAAAAGACTGTTGGCTAGCATTTAGAATAGATAAAGAGACTAAAACTAAAATACGTATAAATGAAGCTAATTGCATTCTTCATAATCTGTATTGTCCCTTTGCTTCTGTTGATTTATTGGTAACGCAATAATCTTCATATATAATTATAACAGAAAAGTAGGATTTCTCCTGCTTTTCTGTTATAATGCAGCTACGTTTTTCTGAAAAAAGTCTTTAAACTTCTTTTTGGTAAGCATGCTATCAGTAAATTTGCATTCCCCGTTAGGCATCAATGCCCAACAGCCAACTAAAGGGAGCCCAATAAAGCGTAGCTAGAGATGTTGCTGTCAGTTTGAAAACACGAAAAGCGTTTTTATTGGGCTAGATTTTTTGTTACTTTTTTATCATGAAAAAAGTAAAAGAAGAAAAACAAAATACCTATCTTAGCCATACCAAATGATGCGAATGAGATATACATACACCCTAAGCACCAGCAGCCACACAAGCAGCAAACCTGCTGTGGGTATAGGTAGTGGTGGTATAGGCAATGCAGCGGTGGGTAAGAATTATCAATTATCCATTCTCAATTATCAATTATATAAGAATCCCGGAAATCCACTCAACTACAACAAATACAGCTACGTACTCAACAACCCGCTGAAATATACCGACCCGAGCGGGTATAGCTATGCATACAGCAAATACCTGCAACAAGAGTTTGGCTACGGCAGCGGGCAGGTAGGTAGTTTTCGCTCACATGCCACCGGCAACACACCCCATTGGATGACCACCCAATACTGGGGTAGCAATAAGCCAAACGATTACAGCGACTATCTTAGTTATAAATCGAATGGTTTCCGAGGTTCTTATGAGCAGTGGCAAACCGTGATGTATGAGCCTGAGAAGATGGGGGGAATTAGGTACGAAGTAAGTTATGAATTGTTTCGGGACGTATTCACAGACGGAAAAAGCGCATTTGTAAATATTTACTATGGTTATAAATTCCAAGTTAATTCAGGTCCTCAATTGAATACAAGCAGAAACGAAAAAATGTTAGAAAATTCATTAAGATCTAATATTGCAAACGGCTTTGCGACAGAAGTTGATTTAGCAATTATTCTTAGTGAGTTAATTCCTGGCCAGATAAAACCTAGGAAATTGTTCGACAACATTAAAACATCTACCTCGGCAGGAAAACTTATTAGTAAAGGCAATGTATTACTCACATGGACTGCAGTTGCAGTTGATGGAATGGATTTGTACGAAAATAGGCAAAAAGCAACTAATGGGGATGTTATAAAATTTGGCGTTGATGTTGGGTTAGCAACTACAGGGACCATTTTATTTGGGATAGCAACATTTGTACCTGGAGTGAATCTTGTAACTTGGGGCGTTGCCTTATTTATAGTTTCTTCAGCCAATACGTATGGTGTTTTTGATAGTGGTTATGAACTATTTAATAATCCATAATTTAAAATTTTATGATTCTAAATCCGTATTATTTAATTTTTAGCCTCCTTTTTAAAGTGCTAAATAACATAAATGTTAAGAATGAAGCCAAAATCAATGATATTTTGTTTCTAATATATTCTATTCTTTTCTTGATTTTTATTCCACATTTTTTTGTTATGCTTTGGAAGTTAGAGGATCATGAGTTACTAACTGTGAGTTTGGGGATAAATAAACATATATTTGGTCTGGGATTCGCACTTTCTTTTTGGCTAATAAATTATCTATTGTTTGAACGACGAAACAGATATTTAAAAGTAATTGAATGTTATGAAAATGCCAGTTTACTTGTAAAGTCCCTAAACATAACATTATTGATAGTCTATTTTTCGATACCATTCATACTTATGATAATGGATTGATTTATGTATTACATATCCGAAATGTGCGAGAGTTTTCTTCAATGAAGAAACTTAGCAATACCAAAAGATGCGAATGAGATATACATACACTCCAAGCACCAACAGCGACACCTGCAGCAAACCCACTGTGGGGGTTGGTGATGATGGAGTTAGCATGATAGCGCTTGCTAGAAATTATCAATTATCCGTTAAGCCAAGGCTCTGCCTCGGTTTAATATATTCCATTAGGCTGTGCCTCATACACAATAATGCAGGCGGAGCCTACTGAAATATATACGACGCAGGCGAAGCCTAGGCCGAACGGTTTTTTTAGTGTAATGCAGTAAAGGGGTGACTGGGAGTCACCCCCTTACTATTTTTAAAGTCTGTACCTTGGGATTTATCCCGAGTATTTAGGAAACTAATCTCGTGATGAATCACGAGGTACATTATTCTCAAACGATAAAGAATAATGCACAAAGCGGGATTACCACCGACAGGCATCCACTAAAATTAACAGAATCAAGCGTGGGCATATTAATGAAAAACCCTCCCTGGGTTAGGAACCTACGGAGGGGTTTAGGGTAGTATAATGTGTGTAGCAGATTCTGCCGGAAATAGGGGGCTATCAGGGTGCTGTGAAATTTACTTCCACTATGTCTGAGCCTACCAATTTGAACCATACAAACATTTGCTTTTGCTTGTTGTATACAAACCAAAAGCAAGAGCCGTTATCTACCAATTTTCCATTTATGTATACTTCCGATTCCGATGCGGTAAGCAAGTTGTTGCCCGACTCCGACGATACAAAAAACTCCATATTGCTGGGCTGTCCATTAACAATGAATCCGTCCTGGTTGTAAAACGAGTAATTGCGGGCATTGGCAATATTGAGCTCAGAGGCCGATGTGTATGGGCCAAACTTATTGGCTCCCACATATACCCTGTATGCATCTTCAGCCTCGGCAGCTATGAAGCCCACCGTACCATCTACGCCATATATGAGGTAAGATATATTCCCGTTTACCTCCACCAAGTTGTTGTGGCTAATAATCTGACTTTTGGCATCCTGCTTTGTGCCGGCAATGGCAAACCTGCCAAACTGATCGGTTTTTATGGTATCGTAAGTATCGGTCATATCCAGGTAAGGGCCATAGGTTTTGCCGGCAATGTTTACTCCGTATATACCATCTTGTCCGTATCTGAAAGAGTACCATCCCTTGGCATCTATGTATGCTTTTTTTATATTCTCATAGGCTTCGGTGGCTTTTCCGTTTATCATCACATGCTCTTTGTCCGACTCGCGGTATGCAAATATATAGCTGCCATTTGCAGCAAACTTTACCTTATACAAGTCGTTGTTGTCGGTCCAGGCAAGTGCTTGGTATGGGCCAAAAGTTTTGCCATTTACCACCACATATTGCATGTTTTTGTCTTTGTAAGCATAGGCTATGTTTTTCCCGCTGGTCATGGCATACATACCATAGTCGTCGCCGCCTTTGTATTCGGTACCGCTAATGTTGAGGTACCAATTGTCGCCGCGCTTGAAACCAAACCAGAAATTGCCATCATCTTCATATTTTACACCATAATACTGGCTTATCTCGTCGTACGGACCATACTCGGCGGTATTGGTCACGGCATACCAGGCATTGTCGCGCAAGTAGGTGTAACAAAAATTGCCTTTGCTATCCATTCCCGCATATCCACTTTGTTCCCATGGGCCATATTGCTTCTTCTCAGTGAAAACCACAACTCTGCCATTTACAGTGGCAAAAGTGCAAAACCTACCATTGCTGCCAAGTCTGAAATCGCCTATTTCTTCTGCCCTGAAGGCTTCGCGGCCATTTACATTCAGCACAAACTTTCCATCGCTCACCGATATGTACGAAAAACTGCCATCATCAGCATAGTTCAACTCAAATTTATTGAACCTGTAGTTTGTTTCGTTGAATGCTTTGTAAGGCTTTCCATCAAAATACACAGTCCATGTATCGCCCATTTTTCCTGCAAAAGCAAGCTGCCCCTTATTGTTTTGCAGCAGGTGGTAGGCGCTGTTTCCTGCAGGGTTCACTTCATCAAATGGGCCATACTCGGTGCCATTGTCGTTTACCCAAAGTTTATCGTCGCGCTTTGCCACAAAATTGTACCTTCCGTGGGCTTCGGCCATGAAAGTTTCGGGATAGTATATTTCGTCGTATGCCTTGGTAGTTTGCCAGTTCAAAACCCCAAAATGCTGAGAGTCTTCCCCTTTTTTTACTTCGGTAAACAAAATGGAAGAACTGCCATTGGCGGTAAAGTAAAGCCTGTGCTCGTCGCGGAAGATGAAGTTTTCGTCCGGTTTCATGGTGTAGACTTTCTTTTCTGTTTTTTGGCCAAAGAGAACCCCCGATGTCAGGCACATCAGTGTGAGGAGGAGGTATCGATTCATTTTTTGCATGGTTTTATAGTGTTAAATACATTTCTAAAGCGATGTGTGAATATACAAAATTTTGCAGGAAATTGCATGCAGGAAAATCTGCACTTTTGCTCAGCCTGAGTAAGTCGGCGCTGCTCAGCCATAGCCCGGCGTTGTAATAGTGCGCATACGCTATCAGGCGCTCGCACTCGGGCAGGCCATTGTACTCGGCATGGTATTTTTGCATGAAAAGCACAAAAGTACTCAGATACGCAAGTTGCCAATCCACCGAATTGAGCCTGTCTACCCGCTCCGCTCTTATAGCCAGGGTGTCGCGGGACTTGTAATTGCATATATTTTTACCCACATAAGCACTTGTATTGGCTATATGCTCAAGTAGCTCAGCAAACGAGGGTTTCATCTGGAAATACCCGATAGAGAAATTGGAATACCCACCCCCGTATTGCACATAAAAAACTTTGTTCATAGAAGTTTCCATGCGGTTTTGCATCCACTGGTACCTGGCTACCTCCGGGGCAACTATGCTGTACAAAAATCTGGCAGATACTCCCACATCGTGGGCATAGCGTTCTATACTTTTTTTATGTTGTGAAAAAAAATGCAAGCTGCTTTGCCATGCATCGGGGCAGGTATTGCGAAACGAATATTCCTGCTGCCCATACACTTGTATATGCAGCAACACATACATAAGTAGGAGCAACAGGCTTTTATTTTTCATGAATATAAAAAATAAGCATTAGCGCATGAAGCGTACAAAAGTACCCAAGGGCAGTTTTATGCCGGTACCTGAGAGGGTATATATTTCGCCCGCCTCGGCAGCAGGAGGAGTAAAGTGCGAGCCGGTCAGATTTTCCAGCACCAGCGACGACAAGCCCATGGAATACAGATTGGTAATGAAAAAACTATTGTGCTTGCTGAGCAACTGTGCACTAAGCTCAAATAGTTCGTTCAGGTTTTCTTCCAGAACCCATTTTTCGCCATTGGGACCACGGCCGTATGCAGGCGGATCGAGTATGATGCCATCGTATACTTTGCCACGTTTCACTTCGCGCTGGGCGTATTTCAGGGCATCTTCCACCATCCAACGCATCTCAGGCAATCCGGCATTTAGCTGGCGGTTTTGGTTGGCCCAGTTCACAGTTTGCTTCACCGAGTCGAGGTGGGTAACTATGGCACCACAAGCAGCAGCCGTCAAGCTGGCACCGCCCGTGTATGCAAACATATTGAGCACCGCGGGTTTGTGCTCGGTTTTGCGCTGCAAGGCTTTGGCTATGTATTCCCAGTTGGCAGCCTGCTCCGGAAATATGCCTACGTGCCCAAACGATGTAAGCGCCAGACGCATACTGAAACTTATGCTTGCAGAGGTATACGTGATGGGCCAACTGTCGGGCATATCTGGTCGTTTTTCCCAAACCCCCTTTTCGGAATGCCGCGATTCTTGCTGCTTCTCGCTCAGGCGCTCGTATGTAGCGTGTGGCAACCTGTTCCATTCGGTTTCCGACAAGCGGCGTGGCCACACTGCCTGAGGCTCGGGCCGGCGCAGTATATATTTTCCAAATCGTTCCAACTTTTCAAATTCACCACAATCAATTAATTCGTAGTTTTGCCATAATTCTGTAGCCGACAATTGGTACATTTGCATATCAAAAAAATATTTATACAGGTTTACATCATGGATACGATTATTACATCGAGTCAGAATACAAAGATAAAGAAAATAGAAAGACTGTTGGAAAAATCTAAAGAACGCAAACAAAGCGGGCTTTTTGTGATAGAAAGTATAAAGGAAATAAGCATGGCTGCCGATGCCGGATACGAGCTCACCGAGGTTTTTTATTGCGAAAATTCTCTACCGGCTGGCCATCTGGCTGAGCTGAAACACAAACTGGGCACACACTTGCTTTGGAATATGGTGAGCGAACAGGTTTTTGCAAAAATAGCTTACCGCGAGTCTACCAGCAAGATTGTAGCTACGGCCCGCATGCGCACGCATACCCTGAGTGCCCTGAAAACCAATAAAAGCACACTCCTCCTGGTGGCCGAGCAGATAGAAAAACCCGGCAATCTGGGTGCATTGCTGCGCACTGCCGATGGTGCAGGCGCTACTGCTCTCATAGTATGCAATAGTACGGTAGATATATACAACCCCAATACCATTCGCAGCTCGGTAGGATGCATATTTACGGTGCCTATAGCCGAAACCACTACCACGGAGCTGGTGAGTTGGCTTCGCGCACATGGCATACAGTTGCTGGTAGCTACCCCCGAAGCCGCCCAAAACTATACCGAGGCCGATTTTAC
>JAIFMY010000155.1 GCA_020048155.1 Bacteroidota bacterium | reverse complement strand
ACTTTTGTATTTGGCCTCCATATTTTTTTTATTTTTGCTCTAAGATACAATATTATAATTTATTTACAAAATGCCTACTTCAATAAAAATATTATTGAGTTAGATTCATACTCTACTAAAGAAATATGGGTCAAAACAGAAGAATCAATTACTATACTAGATCATAACTTTGATCAAATTATAAAAATGCCAAGGAATTTATTAGGTTTCTCATTATTTAATTTAAAATACACGCCATATGGTTTATTTCATCTACAAGATTTTAATATACAGTACCTTACTTCATCGAAATTCAAATTCATAGCCAAATCCAAGATTGGTTACGGTAGTTTTAATAAACACTCTATTTTGGTGGATAAAAACAACAATATGGTGATGATAAATTCAGACTCAACTTTTAATGGTGAGGTTGTTTTCAGCAGCAGAAATACTGGAATTATTAAAACAATTTTAAATGCAGCTGAAGATATTTGGAGCATTGTGGATTATATAAGTGAAAAAGATAGTTCAGTTTATTTAACAAACGGCCTAAAAATATATCACATTTACCCATATAGCAATATTTTAGAGATAACCCAAATTCCACTATTTAGCAGTGAAGAAACATGTAATAAGCTCTTTATACATAAAAATATACTTTATTATATATCTTCAGATAATTTTATTAGAAAATACAATTTAAATTCGAATAAATATGAAGAAAGTATTCAGTACGAAGAATCAGACAGATCAATTCCAAGTTTAAAAGGAAATACTGAGATAATTAAAATTTCGGAGTACCAAATACTATTCAGACAAGCAGATAATCTATATACCTTTAATCTAATTTCAAATAAAATCGAAAGAATTCATAAAAAAAGAAATTCAATAAGGCACATTAAATATTTTACAAATTTTATTTTTGAAGGAAATGAAATATGGTTTGCAACTCAAGATTCATTATTTAGGTTCGATACAATTTCAAAACAAAAAAGTGGCTTTGTATATAATACTGAAACTAGCGTATCACAGTTTAATTTGTATGTTACAAAACTCAAAAAGAATAAAAATTTCATTTATGTTACTTCTAGCAAAGGTTTAGTGCGTTTTGATGTCGACAAAAAAACATTTAAATACTATACTACCCAACAAGGGCTAATCGATAATCAAATCACCAGCATTCAGGTAGATACTTTCTCAAATATCTGGCTTGGTACAATGGTTGGCATCAGTAGGTTCAATCAGAAATACGAATATTTTACCAACTACAACTTCGGTAAAGAGCTGGATATGGCAAATGTTGTCCCAAGCATGGAGGTTATAAATGAATACAACCCGCATGAGTTTTTCTTTGGTTCTACTGACCGTTCTCTTATTTCTACCAATACCAAAGATATAGATACCATACCCCCTAAAATAGCCATTACCCAACTTTATATTAATAATCAGGTTTTTGAGGGCGATTCGGCTATATATCTATACAAAAACTTGGAACTTACATATGACCAAGATGCGCTAACTTTTGAATTTGCAGTACTCCATTTTGCTGACCCAAAACGTAATTACTATGCATACATGCTTGAGGGATACGACGAAAATTGGGTATTAACGGGTGCCAACAATCGCAGAGCTGTATACACAAATCTTTCACCGGGAGAATATACATTCAGAGTAAAGGGCGCTAATAGTGATGGCGTTTGGAATGAAACAGGAGTGAGTATAAAAATAATTATAACACCACCTATATGGAAAACTACAATGGCATATGTATTTTATATATTGGGCATTGTAGCTTTATTTATGACCATTATAAAAATAAGAGAGCGTAAGTTATTGGCAGAGAAGTTAATCTTGGAAAAACTTGTAGATGATAGGACAAAAGAAATACAACTCAAGAACATAACCCTGGAACAGCAAAAAGAAGAGATACTGACTCAAAACGAGCAACTTATACAGAGCAAAGAAGAAATCCAGGCGCAGAACGAAGAAATAACCATTCAGAAAGATCTACTCTTCAAACAACAAAAAGACATCACAGATAGTATACACTATGCATCCAAAATTCAAATGGCTGTATTGCCGGCCAGAGATATGCTCCATCAGTCGTTGCCCCAACATTTTATCCTTTGGAAACCAAGGGATGTAGTTTCGGGTGATTTTTATTGGTACAGACGCATAAAAAATTACTCACTCATAGCCATTGCAGATTGCACAGGGCATGGAGTTCCGGGCGCATTTATGAGCATGCTGGGTATGTCATTACTCAATGAAATAGTAACAAGGGCATCAATTGATAGTACCGGACTTATACTCAACAACCTGAGAAGAAGAATAAAAGACATGCTCAAACAGGAAGATCCCAACTCTACACAAAAAGATGGTATGGACATGGTTTTTATTGCCATTGATCACGATACATTAGAACTTCAATATTCAGGTGCTTACAATCCATTGTATATTATCAGGCAGTCGCTGGATGTAGCTGAAGTAGAACAGAATATCGAAATACTAAACTCAGAAAGTGCAATGCTGTATGAGTTTAAGGCAGACCGACAACCAGTAGCAGTATACATTCGGGAATTTGATTTTAGTACGCGTAGGTTTCAACTTCAATCGGGTGATATGCTTTATGCCGGGTCCGATGGATATGCTGACCAAACCGGTGGTGTGTCAGATAAAAAATTCATGAGCAAAAATTTCAAAAAAATGATATTGGGAATTGCAGACAAATCTGTAGTCGAACAAAAAGAATTTCTCGAACACACACTTGAAACATGGAAAAACGGAAAGGAACAAATTGATGACATATTGATTTTTGGGCTAAAAATTTGATATTCTGTCTTTAACCATAAAATTATATTCATAACTTGTCTGAAAAGCTTACCATTTACAATTCAACAAATTGGTTCTTTACTGACGTACCAATTATAAACCCGTGTTTATCAGTAGGTAATAATTGGTTCGTTGCTAACGAACTAATTTGAATAAATGGTTTCCATTCATTATAGAATACTCTAATTTTTCTTAGATTTCTGGTTGAGAAACCACGTAAACCAGGTAGCTCGCATTGTAAATCGTTAGATATTTTATCAATTATTTTCGCACCCCATTCATTCTCATTAATTTGCTCATCAATTATTTTTCCGGTTTGAAAATAAAGGTTTAATAACTCCTTATTTTCCAATCGAGCAGCAACGTATCTGCTTTGCAGAATTGTAGCTTTTAAATTTTGAATAAACCCTTTATCTGTAACAATTTGCATATATTATTTTTGAATTTATATTCGATCGAAATTTTAGTTACTTCATGCGTATATTGGGTTAGTGCCAAAATCCAAATTTAATATTATTTTCGCTTTTGTCATATTTTTCAATTCACTGTTTTGTCTTTATCCAGTTTACAACACTACTTCCATATTTTCAGGTCTACATTTATTTATACATGATGTTATAGACAGTACTTTTTCTGTCAACAGTGTCACGGTTTAATTTCAATTTGTGTCCCAATTTTTACTGCTTTATAAAGTTCGTCAATTTCTGCATTTGTTACCGCTATGCAACCTAAAGTCCAGTCAAACCAACGATGAAACTTACTAATAAATCCTGTTCTATTTCTAAGTCCATGTATTTTGATGTCACCACCAGTCGGCTTACCAAGTCGTTTTGCATTCTCAATGTCGTCTTTATTAGGATATGAAATGCTTAAGTTTTTATGGTAACCGCTATTCGGATTTTTGTCGTTGATGAAATAAATTCCTTCAGGCGTTTTTTTGTCTCCTTCAAATTCTTTGTCTCCGATTGGTTGTCTTCCGAGTGAAATTTTATAGGTCTTAACAAGATGTCCGTTTGAGTATGCTAACAACTGTCTTTTGGATTTAAAAACCACAAGTTGATCAATTTGAATGTTGGCAGGAAGCTTGTCTTCGGGATAAAAATAATAAATTGTTACCCCCATAACGAAGAGGAAGAATGTTAGCCATATTATTTTACTCCTTGTCATTATTATTGCTATGTTGTTCGTTGGATATGCGTTCTACTATGGTTGCCTAAAACGAAAAACAATATGCGTATGCAGCAGGTCTTGAAGTGACAATCCTTTCAAAATTGCACAGATGTTTCTTTTTTGCACAATGTTCAAACTACTACAAAAGTCCGCATTTATTGGAAATTGTATATTATAAACCTTTAATAATTTATTTTTCATTAATTTCACTCAATAAAAATTCTTTCATTTTTCCCGCTATTTTATTTAATGTTTCTTTATCAAAATCGAATTTATAAAATGCTTTAAATAATTCAACTTTTAAATCTACTTCCGATAATTCTGGATTTTTAATATGTAATTGATTTAAAATTATTTTTCGCGATAATTCCGTCATTTCAAATAATCCTGCGATTTTATCCTTCATAGGTTTTGCATAAATTATTTCAAATTGTTTTTGCAATATAAATTTTGGCGTATCATTCATTGTCTAAAAGGTTAAAGGTTTGTAAATTAAGTTTATCACACCAATTTTTGATATATTTCAAATCTTTTTCGGGATTTAATAGCAAATTTTCAATATCAAATATTTGGCGTTCACTTTGATATTGCTGTATCCAAATTATTTTGGCAATAATTAAATCGTTCAATTCCACGACCCAAAGTTCTGTATCAAATTCTTTTACTCTCTGTCTTCGTTGAAATGCAAGATTATGATATTCTGTTTCTTTACGAATTATAAAATCAATTTTAAAACCAGTAGAATGATCAATAATATTGAACATACCTTTACGTTTAACTTCTTCTTTTACTGTATTTTTATCATAATAACTATTTGGAAATAAACTTGTAAATTCATCAGTCTTATTTTCAGACAGTTCAATTACAATATCAATATCTCTGGTTAATCTTGGTATGGTATAAATATTTAAAGCTATACTTCCTGAAACCATGTATCTTATTTCATGTTCATCAAGTTGATTGCAAACTTTTTGTAATAAATCTAATATCATATCTCGCAGTTATGTGATTGTCAATTTTATATGGTGTATAACGTTTATATTCCCGACACTCGCATATCGTATATTTCTTCTTTATGTATCGATAGTCTAATCAAGAGAGTGCGACGTATAACATTATTATTGTGCATATTATGCACATAATATAAAGCATCGCTAGAGTATCGTTTATTTTCCAATGAATGCCACTTTTCCATCCTCTCTCCTCTTTCCTTCCCCCTCATACATTCTGCTATCTTTCGTTAAACATTTTACCAAGAGTGTACCATCACACCCTGACTGTAAATATACAAAAAAATGGAAAACCCGAGCCAGCTATCAAAAAAATCTAAAAACAAGATATGTATCAAATAAACAACCCTGCCAAAGTTTGTAACTTTAACAGGGTTTTTCTGTTGAAAACAAAGAGTCTTACCCCACAAAACCATCCACCGAGAGGTATCGCTCACCGGTATCGTAGTTGAAGGTAAGTATACGGGCATTTCCACTTATTTGGGTGGAAAGTTGTTTTACGGCAGCCAGAGAAGCTCCAGTGGAAATCCCCACCAATATGCCTTCTTGCGTAGCCGCTGCACGTGCAAATGTGAAGGCCTCTTCCTTGCTGATGGTAAATACCCCATCGAGGATGCTTTTGTCAAGATTTTCGGGTATAAACCCTGCACCTATGCCCTGCAATGCGTGTGGCGAAGGCTTTCCGCCGCTTATCACAGGCGAGTCGACAGGTTCTACGGCAAAAACCTTAAGATCAGGCATATGCTTTTTCAGGATTTGAGCCACACCCGTGATGTGTCCACCCGTACCCACGCCCGTCACCAGATAGTCAATACCTTCCGGAAAATCATTCATTATTTCCAAGGCTGTAATTCTGCGGTGTACTTCCGGATTGGCTTTGTTGCTGAACTGCAATGGCATCCAGGCATTGGTGTGTGTTTTCACCCATTCATCGGCCATTTCTATAGCGCCCCGCATGCCCTTTTCGCGTGGACTAAGTACCAGCTCTGCTCCATACGCCTGCATGATGCGCCTGCGCTCTATCGACATAGATTCGGGCATTACTATCACCAGTTTGTAGCCTTTCACAGCGCACACCATAGCCAGCCCCACACCGGTATTGCCGGAGGTAGGCTCTACAATGATAGTGTCTTTGTTTATGATTCCCTCACGCTCAGCTGCTTCTATCATGGATAGGGCAATTCTGTCTTTGATGCTGCCACCGGGGTTTTGCTTTTCCAGTTTCATCCATACCTGCAGGTTTGGCAAGAAAAGTTTGTTTATCTGCACTACGGGAGTATTCCCTACAAGTTCTAAAATGTTATTTGCTTTCATCTGAATTTTGGTTTAAGGTTTAATAGAATGCCCATGTTATAGAATATTTCATTTCTTTGTTTGTATTCGCAAAACACAGGCGTTTCATGATTGTTTATAATGGTTTAAATTTGAAAATCAATGACTCTGAAATCGAAATTCTGCGGTTTTATGCGTATTTCGTCTTTGTGATAAACCAGAGAATTGGGCGGTACACTGGCTGTAATCCAGACATTTCCACCAATCACACTATCGGCACCTATCACCGTTTCGCCCCCCAGAATGGTCGCATGGGCATATATGATCACATTGTCATCTACGGTAGGATGGCGCTTCACGCTTGCCAGGTTTTTCTTCACCTGCAAAGCCCCCAGCGTTACGCCCTGATAGATTTTTACATTGTTTTTAATAATGGTAGTTTCGCCTATTACCACCCCCGTACCATGATCTATGAAAAACGATTCGCCAATACTTGCGCCCGGGTGAATGTCTATGCCCGTTTCGGCATGCGCATACTCGCTTATAAGCCTGGGCACTATAGGCACTTGCATGCGGAAAAGCTCGTGGCTGATACGGTGTGCCATGATGGCAAAAAATCCGGGATAAGCCAGCAAAACCTCTTCCAGATTTCGGGCAGCCGGGTCAAAATCGCGAATGGCCATGGCATCTTTGAGCAATGCGTTGTACAGGCCGGGCAAAGAAACTATAAATTCACGACGGATGCTTTCTATATTGGTATTTAGCTCGTCGCGCAAGGGCAAAAGCAGATGGGTGAGCAGGTTTTCTATTTTGTACAAATTGGCTATATCTTCGGTACTACTCGCCACTTTCTGCGCATTTACCGGAAACAAAACCCGAAAACATAAATCGGTAAATTGACGTGCCATTTTTTTGGAAGGCATTTCGGGTGAAAGCCCATTGCGGAGTTGAGAGAGGTGAAGAATGGTATCTTCTATATAGCCTAAGGGCTGAATATGCGTCATAAGACAACAATTTGAATGTGAAACAATAAAAGGGATTTTTGGGAAAAAGGATTTGCAACAAAAATTGCAACACAAGGTGTGGCTAGCAGCTACAACAACAGCGCCAACAAGAACAATAGAAATGAAGGTGCATCGGCGAATGTTGGGTATTTGCCGGATGATGAGGTATGATATGTGAACTCTGGTCGAACATACTGGGCAAATGTATACGAAATTCTGAATGCATGCATAAGCTCAAAACCTTTTTTATAAAACTTTAGGTTTTCGGGGAAAAATGTTAACAAGCGCAGTTCCATTCTTTTTCGAATTAGGTTTAACCGCAGAGGCGTAAAGAGTTATTTTTGTTTCACGCAAAGTTTCGCAGAGGGGTATTTGTTTCACGCAGAGTTACGCAGATTTAACCGCAGAGTTTCGCAGAGGGGTATTTTTTTCACGCAGAGTTACGCAGATTTAACCGCAGAGTTTCGCAGAGGGGTATTTTTTTCACGCAGAGTTACGCAGATTTAACCGCAAAGTTTCGCAGAGGGGTATTTGTTTCACGCAGAGTTTCGCAGATTTAACCGCAGAGTTTCGCAAATTTTTTTTAAAAATCAGTCTTTACCTGTCCGATCAGTCCAATCTGCGTTCGATTATAAAATCTATTGTTCGCCACGAAGGCACGAATTTTTCACGAATAGTTCATCATTCATAATTCACAACTCAATGTCGTTTAGTTAAGCAATGTATTAAAGTCGTTTGTAATTTATTGAATAAGATTTGTTTGGCTTTTTCTTTCGCTTAACATTTCTGT
>JAIFMY010000221.1 GCA_020048155.1 Bacteroidota bacterium | reverse complement strand
AGTATAATCCTGCTGAAATATAATAGTTAAGCTAACATTAACGAATATTGAATTTTACAACCATTTGCTCAGGCTTTGTATACTATAAATGTATGTTGATATGAGAAAAATGATAGTTTTCTGTTTGCCTGATAATCTAATGAAACGCATAAGGGATGTGGGAAAAGAATGAATCTGACGATTAACTAAAACTTAATTCATTTATTAATCTATCTATCCTGTGGTTGTAGGTATGATTGTTCAAAACATGTAAAAGTGCTTTCTCTGTTATTCTGGCGTGCATTTCTGGGTCTATCGCTTTTACTATGGATTCTGACAGATTTGAATAATCTTTTCTTACCGAAATATAATGCTCATCGGGCACAAGTACTTTGTTGTAATTTCCTTCCAAAAGTATCTGGCAGGTATGTGTACCAATAGGCTCGAAATGGCGTGACGAAATGGCTTTTCCTGAAACCACCGCTACCCTGGGCGATTCAAAAAAGCGTTTAAATAGCTCATCGGGGCTGGTCTGTGGAAAAAGTTTCATGTATTTCTTTGCTTCACTGAGCATGGCGCCTTCCTTGTCGAGAAAATAAGAACCGGCCTCGGCGCCCGGAATGGCAAGAGTGTGCTTCAAAAATGTTGCCCATTGGTTGCGCGCCAGATTTTTGCGAGCACCCACGCGAAATGTTGAATTGAGTTGCATACTGGTAGCTTTCTTTTCTACTTCACGTATAAAATCATTTCGTTCGATATCGCCTATGAATAAAGGGTACTCAGCACCCACAAAACCTATTTGACGGTATTTGTGCTCCAGAGACCAATTATATTTAGCCGGATTCAGTGCATGGGTAAGTGGGATTATTTTGGAGGGGAAGCAAGATTCGTATAGCCAATAAGCCGTTTCTTCAGGTAATTGCGAGCACACCGCATTTGCACCTACAGATTTTATGAAATTGATTTTTTCATTAATCAGGTCATATTCATTACCTATAAAAATTGCGAGCTTCCCTTTTCTGTTTTGCAGTAGCGTACGTATTTGGTTTATCATATGCATATTGTCGCCTACAGCAGTATGCATCACAATAATTAATTCTGCACTTTCTATCTTTTGTCTGAGCAAAGCAAGCTCGTAGGAGTTGAGCAGATTACATGAAGTGACACTCAACTTGCTGTGCTGAACTATGGATTCGCTCCAGTCGCCGGTATAGGCTAAAAACTCATACGGATTGAGCAGGTACTGAAATACTGTATGCACCCAGGGTATTTTCTCCATCCAAGAAGGGAGCGTATAGCGATATGGTACTTTCAGTATACCACGTACAAAGGTATTAGTATATGCCGAAAAGCGATTGTAACCATTGGAATTTATGAGAAGCGTGTCTATAGCCATATTGAATACTTGAGTTGGGCACTGTGCTTATGCATGGTTTGCTCAATAAAATGCAGGTTTTCTTGTGTCCAGTTTATGGTTATGCTGAGTCCTGTTTTCAAATCTACCTGCGCTTCAAATCTCAATTTTTCTTTCGATTTGGCGATTGATGCAAATCTTTTCCCCGAAGTATCCCAACTGCGACGCGGCAGCAGTTTTATGCCGGCAGCATTTCCGGTGATTGAGTTTATAGTTTCGGCCAATAACCTTATACTGGTTTCTACACCAGAACCAATATTGTATACATCGCCAGGCTCGCCTCGCAATGCACAAAGCATGAGGCCGCGGCAAATGTCTTCAACGAAAATAAAATCGCGTGTAGCTATGCCTTCATTTTCAAGTGGCATAGGCATATTTTTTAACGATTTATAAATAAAGGTAGGAGTTACATTGCGCCATATGGTGGCAGGTGTACCACGCCATTGGCCGGCACCCAAAATCTCGCCCGGGCCATATACATTCTGGAAACGAGCTCGAACGGTAGGCACAGAATGCTGCTTGTGAAAGTATACGCTATAAAATTCGCCAATGATTTTGGAAATGGAATACGGACTGTCTTGCCTTATTTCCAATGGCGCATCTTCTGTAGTTTCTTCGGCATCTTCGAAGGTTTTCTTGGCAACCGAACAACCGGCCGATGAATACACCAACTTAATGATATTCTCAAAATCTTTTATGTGATTGAGAAGCCTGAGTGTAGTATAGGTATTGTGCGCATGGTCGGCCAAAGGATCGTGTATGGAGCTTTGGTTGCCATGGTAAGTGGCCAGATGAAAGATATATTGGTATACATCATTTATCTTACTGAGTACAGACTCTTCGCTGATTGAGCCAATTATGACATTTAGTAAGGGATGTTGCGGCAAGTTTTCGGGTTCTGCCGACATAAAATTGTCGACTACCGTAATATGTAAATCAGTATTAAGTTTCAGCAGCATGCGCACCAAATTGCTGCCAACAAATCCTGCACCACCCACCACTAAAATGTTTTTTCCTGCGAAACCTGAAAAATCGAATTCTACCATAAGTTCAATGTATACCAGTTATTTGCAAAGTGTTATTTTTTCTCTTCTGTTGGTTTCAGGTGTGTAAAAGTCTGGTTTATTTCGTGGGCTTTGTACCATTGTATAGCAGCGTTTACACCAGACTGAAGCGGAGTAGACGTGTGCCAATCGAAATCTTTGTTCGTTTTGGAGGGATCTATGAGTATGGTGAATACATCGTCCTCACCACGAGGTCTTACATCCACCGGCTTATCCATTTTTACACCTAGGGTTTCTATTACAGCATCAAACAACTCTTTTATGCTAAAGTCTGAACCACTGGAAATATGATAAAATCCTTTATGACCTTTTCCATTGAGCGCCTTCATCACTACTTCTATGAGGTCCTGCACATATATGAAGTCGCGGCGGGTATCCATTACAAAAACACTTTTTTGTTCGGTAAGGCGTTGATAAAAAGTAGGGAGCGGACCGCTCAGGTTTCGAGGACCATAGGCATTTGCCAAACGGAATGAAATAAAATCGAGACCAGATAATTCGATGTATTGCTCTCCGGAAGTTTTGCTGATGGCGTAGCTGCTGCCTCCGCTATAAGAGCCCGAAAAGAAAGGATGGGTAAGCGTGATGGGTTGTTCGAGGGGTTTTAGTCCGTAGCAAAGTGCTGTTTGGAAATATATAAGCCTGCGAACATTGGTACGCTTAGATGCTTCTACTATATGAATGGTACCCATTACATTGGTGAGCACATCTTCAGTCCAATTATTAGGGTCTTTGTAAGAAGCCGCGGCATGCACCACCATGTCCGGGAAAAACGAATCGAAGCACTGGTTTACAAAATCAGCATTGGCAATGGTGCCTTCCATAAGTCGCAGATTGCTGTGTGGCTCAAGGTTGTCGCTTCGTCCGGTGGAGAAATTATCGATAACCATCACCTGGTGATTAGCAGCCAGCAGAGCGTCTGCCAAATGCGAACCAATAAAGCCTGCACCACCTGTAATAAGCACTTTCATAGATATTTAGTTTTGAGTTAATGAATCAGTTTTTTGTAGTAAGCGGCGTTATCGTGAAATTGTTGATACCACAACTCGAGAGATAAAAGCCCCCATATTTTTCTGCCAAATTTAGCTTCCTTTTTTAAGCTTTCCACTATATGTGCAGTTTTGAAATATTCGCGATTTCTATTTTGTTGAGTAGCAAATATGTCGTTTACGTATTCGTTCAGGTCTGTACCCAGCCACTCAACCAACGGTACAGGGAATCCCATTTTGTCGGTTCGGTTCAGTACCGACTGAGGAAGCACATCATGAATGGATTTCATGAAAATGCGTTTGAGTGTACCATTCTTAAATTTTATATCTGCAGGTATAGTGGCAGCCATCTCAATAAGTTTGTGATCGAGTAGTGGTACCCTCGATTCGAGCCCGTGTGCCATGCTCATGCGGTCTTCTACGTGAAGAAGCGCCGGCAGCAAGGTTTTGAAATCGAAATGAGTCATACTATCGAAATACGATTCCTTCTTAACGTTATTTCCGTAAAACAATTGTCTGAAAGAATCGTAAGGTACATAATTTGAATCGAACGCAGCAAAATCAATCTCTTTGTCCAAATCTCCCGAACGATTGATAAGTTCAAAGTATCGCTTATCGAGCGGCTCGAACATACCACTTGCAAAAAATTTACGAATCAGTGGTTTGTAGTTGTAAAGGTGTTTTAGGTTAGGAATGATGGATTCGTATGTCACAACAAAATTTCCATTGTTGAGGGTTCCATCAATAGCGCCATTTATACATTGCTCAAAATAGGCGATAAGGTAGCGCACATATCCGCCAAAAATTTCGTCGCCCCCTTGACCACCCAGCACAACTTTGCGGTGTTTTGCAGCCAAAGCCGAAACCATATATTGAGGGAAGGAACCCGGCCCCGCCACTGGAAAATCGAGGTGGTAAATAACTTTAGAAATATGATTTATAAAATCTGTTGAGTTAATGTCGGCCTGAAGTACTTCAAAACCATGCATCTGTCCAATATCTTGGGCATATTGCGACTCGTCGTAAGCATTTCCATACGCTGCGAATTTTCCATTGAAACCTATGAAAGCCCCCGGATCAGATTTCATAGCGGAGAGGCCTGCAATTGCGCCGGAGTCTATTCCACCGCTTACGTATGCTCCTACAGGCACATCACTTCGCAGGTGCAGGTCTATAGAATTGTCGAACAGATAGCGCAGTTGCTGAATGTAGTATGTTTCTGTATGTTCAAAATCTATGTTGTAGTATATATCCCAATACTTGTGAACACTAATGTTTGCTGAATGTATTTTAAGGCAGTGGGCAGGGCTGAGCGTTTCTATGCCCTTGAACAAGGTTTTTTGATTGAGAGTGAACTGGAATGTCAGATAATCGAGCAATCCGTTAGGGTCGGTTTCTATAGTAGGTAAGAAAGGCAATAGGGCTTTGGCTTCGGAGGCAAAATACAATGAATTGTTTTGTAGTGTATAGTAAAATGGTTTTATGCCAAAGCGATCACGGGCGCAAAACAGGGTATTTTCTTTTTCATTCCATATAGCAAAGGCAAACATACCGCTGAAAAGGTTCAGGCAGTTCTCGCCCCAGATGAGGTATGCCCTCAGAATAACCTCAGTATCAGATGTGGTTCTGAATAAATGTTCGCCCAATTGGCTTCTTAATTCCCTATAGTTATATAGCTCTCCGTTGAACACAATCCAATTGCCGTGCTCGTCGGTCATGGGTTGGTTTCCGGTATTCAAGTCTATGATGCTCAATCTGTTGTGCGCCAAGCCTAGTTTTTTGCGTGGGTGCATCCATACTCCATTTCCGTCGGGGCCTCTATGTTGCAGCAACATATTCATCACCTGCAAATGATGTTGCAGGTTTGGATAAATTTGTTCAGAAAGTTCTATTATACCGGCTATTCCACACATATTCTCTTAAAAATTATTTATCTGTATAGTGGGTTTCATTGCTTTCAGGTAAACAAACCAACCCCATTTCATTTCAAAAGGCTTGAGGATAAAATTCGGGATAAAATTTCCGATTCGAGGAATAATCATCCACCCTTTGAGAACACTTACAAAAGAATTCTTATTCTCAAATTGTCGGAATAAATCAAAAAGTTCATCTTTGGTATATACCTCACCTTTGGGGTTTCCAATTCCATCCACTTGGTTTACCATTTTTTGTATGGGCTGAAAAGTGAGGGTTGCAAACAGCCTCATCATATAATAGAAAACAGAGTTTTTGTAATAAAACATTACTATAATGCGGCCTCCGGGCTTTAAAACGCGGTAAATCTCTTTCACAGCTTTTTCTGTGTCGGGCACATGGTGTAGTACACCCATAGAGGTGACCAAATCGAAGCTGGCATCTGCGAAGGGCAACTGTTCAGCATTCTCTACCATGAAATCACCTTTAAGACCGGCCTGCTCAAATCTTTTTCTACAAAGTATTACTGAGGTTTCTGTGATATCTATGCCTGTGACCTGTGCCTTATGCATAGCGTATCTTGAGAGTACATAGCCGTTTCCGCAGCCTACATCCAATATATTTTTTCCCGCAAAAACAGCATACTCATGCAAGGCATCCGAAAATTCTACCGATTCGTTTTGCTCCCGCATTTTATCATAATAACTAAAATACTCAGGCGTACCCAACTCATATGGTATCAGGCGAGCTGCCAGCGGATTGTTGTTCCAGAAATGCTTTACTTCTTCGATGGGTGGTTTTATACTAGGTTTCATGATTGTAAATAAGTATTAATCCTTGTTGGGGAGATCTATGTTAAAATTTATATTCATTCAGCTCTTGCGAAAATTTCAGCCTTGTATTTGATGTGCTATACCTTAAAAAGCAGAGCACTGCCACGATGAGTTTTTATGCTTGTCTGTGGTGCTTCTTTTACGATTCTCTTCAGCCTAAAACACAGGTATAATATGTTAAGGTAGGTAGTTTTATTGCGGTTTGCCATGCTGTTTCAAATTTTCCATTTTCAAGATATTAAATATTTTATTTCTGATATATGATTTGTACTCGAATGACAAACAGAGCCACGAGACAATAATTGATAAAACCATAGATATCAATATGATAGCAAGGTAAGTACCCATAGATACAATGGACTGAAAATAGTAAATAAGCGCTACTAGGACAATGTAATAAATAACAAGCAAAAGCATTTTAAAATCAAAGAGAGGATAATGAAATAGGTGAAGTAATTTGTTGGCGAGTATTTGTAAAAAGGTAAGTATAGCAAAACCACAAGTCATAGAAATGGCTGCAGCAGTCAAAGAATAACCAGGAATTAGTAAATATGAGAAAATTAATACAAACAATCCAGAAATTGTGAAATTAATTGAGATAATATAGGTTTTCCTTGCAAAATATACTCCGGGAAGTGAAAGGCTGTAAATACCAATAAAGAAATTGCCAAGTGCAATATAACCTACAATCTTCCAAGCATCGGCATAAGCTTCGTCGGCCATGATTAAAGTGAGAGGTTTGGCTAAGAGAAAAAATAGCAAAAGAAGAAAAGTGAATAGTATTAAATATAAGCTAAAAACGCGAGGAAATACCTTACGTGCTTCGTTCTGTTTGTTTACATAAGATTGAAAATACGGAAACCAGGCAGTGGTAAACGCAGCGACGAACACAGACATAAGTGTTCCTAGATTGTGTCCTAGCGTATAAATGCCTGCTTGCGTGCTACCTTCGTAAAATTGTATGAAGTATTTACCGCTTTGTTGTATAATGAATATGTAAATATAGCTGGGCACCAAAGGCATTCCCAATCTGATCAATTCCTTCGCAATATTCCATACCGCAGAACTTACAAAGATTCGCTTACTTAAGAATAAAATTATGAACAAAGCCAAAATGTTACCTAGGAATGTACCTATCATCCACCCTGCAGCCCCTTTACCTAAGTATACAACAAATATCAGATTTGTCAAAATGGTTATCAAAGCTGTGCTCAAGGTAAAAATGGCATAAGTACGCGCTTGGTTCATGAATTGGAGGCGAAGAAGTAAAACTTGCACAGGCAATTGTAGTGCAACTATGAGCAACTGATACAATACGAGATTACTCTTGCTCGTATCTTGCAATAGATAAAAAGCAATTTTTTCAGGAAAAAAAACACCGGAAAGAAATGCCATAGCTCCGGAAAAGACCGTGATGATGAGGGAGGTATAAATAATTTGATTGCGGAGCTCGGTGTTGTCAGTCTCAAAAAATAAAATTCCGGTTGAAGTATTCATCCCTAACCCGGCTATGGCTGTAACCAGAAATCCTGCCATATTCAGAATACCTATAACACCATATTCCGATGGGGTAAGGTAAGCTGTAAATACCGGAAGCAGCAGAAAATTGATGAGCTGATTGAGCATGGCTCCAATGCCATAGATCACAGTGTTTCTGGATAAAGAAGCTATTCCCTGATTGGCATCATATTCAGATTGGCTTTTCATGCGGCAAATTTAATGCAAGTAAAGCAATATACTACAAAGTTGTAGCAACTGTAGTGGTATATTGAAAGCAAAAAGCCACGATATTACATTTAGTTGGATATATGCAGTAATTTACAAATGGACTAATTAGTAAGCATCAAATCCTGCATCTGACTCATCTTCCATATTTAACACCACTTTTTTGGATTGGTGGTTGTTAGTATATTTTTTGTATTGTAC
>JAIFMY010000160.1 GCA_020048155.1 Bacteroidota bacterium | reverse complement strand
TTTTTCCTACATTGGCCGAGCAGTGCATAGCCATCACATCCTGCAATGGCAGCAGATAATTCATTACGGTGAAAATGGTTTTCTTTATTTCACCCCCATAGCTTGTATTGGCTATGATGGCTATGCGGCGTGAAAAATCGATGATGATTCCGGTTTCGGTGCGTGTGCCATCAATACGCGGATCGAGGCGGAATGAGGGAGAAGCAATCACGGTAAACTCGGGCACATGGCAGCGATGTTCCTCTCGGTTTTCGTAGGTGATAAACATATTGCGGGCAAAATGGCTTTGCCAGGCGGTATCGGTGATGATGCGCACCGGAGTTTTGTAATCGGGGTCGGCACCGGCATATACATCCTGTACAAACAACTCTTCGCGTTGCAAATATGCTTGCAAGCGGGTGAGTATGCCCGTAAATTGCTCAGATGAAATGGGACGGTTGTGCTTGCCCCAGTCTACCCTGTGCGAGGAGGAAGTTTCGTGAACAATATATTTATCCTGAGCAGCGCGGGCAGTCCATTTTCCGGTATGTACCAGCAGTGCTCCGCCTTTCACCATTCGGGCTTCGCCACGGAAAATGGCTTCTTCGTACAAAGCCTCGGTAGGAAGATTCCAATACACATTGCCCAAGTACTTCAGGCCATGGTTCTCGAGGTTGTAATCGGAAGCAAAATCGGTAGCTTGCTTGAAGGCAGGCGAACTAATTTTCAAAAATTTACTCATACCCAATCCCTCACTAGTTTACGTTCACCTATAAACAACTCATTGGGCGATGTAGGATCCAATGCCCACTTGATGCGGTCTAAGCCTTCCAGCATTTCTTTTATACCACCGCAATAAGAGAGGCGCAAGTAGCCGTCCATACCAAATTCGATACCCGGAACTGTAACTACGCGTACTTTTTCGAGCAGGAATTCGGATAGTTTACGCGAATCCTTTTCGTAAGCCGAAAAATCGGCAAAGCAATAGTATGTGCCATTTGGTTTGGTAACACGCACGCCATTGAAGGTTTTCAACTGATTGATCATCACATTGCGGTTGTTCTCAAGGGTCATGCGCAGGGTTTCTACACCTGTCTGCACACCATTGATAGCAGCGGCAGCAGCCACTTGCAGCAAGGCCGCCGGGCACGAGTTCATATGCCCCTGTATATCGCGCATGGCTTTTATCACCTTGGTATTGCCAACAGCCCAGCCAATACGGAATCCGGTCATGGCATACATTTTAGAAACACCATTGAGGATGATTAGCTTGGAGTTATCGGTAAAATCGGTGCTGTAATCATATGGATTATGAGGTTTAAGCCCATCAAACAGCAGACGGTGATACAAATCGTCCATGAGCAGATATATCCCCCGTTTTTCGCAGAGTTCTACTATGTCGCGTATCAGTTGTTTGGAGTAATGTACGCCCGAAGGATTGTTGGGGCTATTGATGATGATGGCCTTGGTGTAAGAGGTGATGTTTTTCTCGAAATCGCGGATATTGGGTTCAAAAGAACCATCTTCGGCCAGCACAGGCACCGGAACACCATGGCACAAGCGCACCATCTCAGAATAACTCACCCAGTAAGGCGCCGGATACAAAACCTCGTCTTGCGGATTGAGAATGGCAATAAATGCCATCATCAGGGCTTGTTTTCCACCAGCGGAAATAAGCACATTGTCTGACAATACTTTGCGGTTGTAGAACTCTTCGGTATACCGTATTACAGCCTGCTTCATGATGGGGAGCCCATCAGCCGGAGTATATCTTATTTCACCCGTGTTTAGCATGGCTGCGGCTGCGGTAAGTGCATCAAGCGGTGCTTTGGCTTTGGGCTCGCCACCGCCAAGGTGTATCACTGCTTCGCCCTTAGCTTTAAGTACCGAAGCAATCTCGTTGAGCCTCAATGTGGCAGATTCCTTCAAGGATTGCCCGATTGTACTAATACTCATAGTTTTTTATACTTTAATGTTTTTAAAAAAATCCCCACTCACGAGGAAGTTTATCTACATACAAAGGTATACAAGCGCAAACGTTTGTATCATTTCTTTCCAGATATCTGTATATATTTAAAAACATATAAAATATGGAGTGGGGACATATTTGTAAATGAAAGTATAAATCGTATTTGTTTATCAATAAGCTTCCTTCTAAATCTGAAATAGGTAAATCGAAATCAATTTTTAGACTTGATTTTCGAATTTTTTAGATAAATAATCGAATAGTCAAAACTTTTTTTGAATGCGTGAGATCATTTTAATATATTGTCAATGCAATTGTCACTAGCAAGATCTGAACTTCAAAAAATAGGTTTTGAATATACATTCTGAAAATATAAAACAAAATATAATTATTCAAGAGGCATAAAAGCAAGTACTTATTGTATTCATTTAACATCATAAAAAGATGACAACTCAAATTAAATCAATCCTTCTAACCTTGGCGGTATATCTCATTATACCATTAAGTTATGCACAAATTCAATGCCCTGGAATCACCGTAATCGGCCGCGGTTATGATATTTTCGGGGAATACGCAAACAACAAAAGCGTAAAAGAGCAATTATTCATGACAGAAGTTTTTCAGACCTTGCCCATGGACGATGGACAAGAATACAAAGTTCCAGAAATACTGAGACTTAAGTACATTAACGAAAAGGACTACAAAACTACGGAAGGAAGCAGTTTGAGACAATACGCTACAAGCATGAGCTTGGAGCTGGGTATGGAATATGACGGACTTGCATTTGGTGGCTCTGTAGAATCGCGTTTTGGAAAAGACAAAGCTGGCTTGACTAAGAATTATTTCTACACCATTACCGACTGGACCCGTGTATGGGAGGTATATATAAATCCGTCAAAGGAGCAAAATCTTAGACAATACCTGACTACCGATGCAAAAACAGCGATAGATACATGGGCACCCGAAAAACTATTCGAAGTATATGGTACACATTATGTGAATTCAGGCTATTTCGGTGGTGCTATGGAATTTAATCTTTCTGAAGAATTTAAAAGTAAAAGTGAAGCCAAGGCCATATCAGTTTCTGTACAGGCAAAATTTGCAGCAGTATCAGGCAATTCCAATGTTAGCTACAACAGCAATCAGGTAAATGAAAGTTTTAAAAGCAATGTAAAAATATATGCTCGTGGGGGCGATGTACAATATGCCAACAAATCATCGGTTGGTGACAACACCCAATATAATCTATGGGTACAGAGCATACCTACCAAAGCTGTACTTATAGATTTTAAAAAAGGCAGTCTAATACCTATCTGGAATCTGGCATCTACCCAACAACGCAAAGCACAACTTGAGGCAGCATTCAAGAAAACACTGGCACTGCATCCACTTCCACAAGGAAACTCATCGGCTATGATGATGGCCGATGAGCAATTTTATATCCGTTCTATATCTGAAAACCTCTATTGGGATTTGAATGGATACCACTATTACGCAGACGCACATGGCGCAAAGGTACAACTCTTCCAGAAAGATGTGAACAAAGAAGGGAAACAAGGTGCCGATCGTTTTATCAAAATAATTCCCCATACTACTAAAACAGAATTCGTTTTCTTTCAACCTCAGCATTCTGATTTTGTAGCCGACATTACTGGCGGAGTTAACACGCCAGGGGCCGAGCTGCAACTTTGGAATAAAGGAGAAGATAATGCAGGCCAAATGTTTAAGATGATAGAAGTGGCCGGAGAACCAAACACATATTTCATAGAATGCTCTGCAAACGGATTGTATCTTACCGCTAAAAATGGAAAAATAACGCAAGAAGCAAAAACCAACTCCGACAATCAGAAATGGGCATTTGAGGGTGCCAATGCACAACTTGATATGGCAGACATACCAACAGAAATATATGCCATTGCCAACGTGGCATCCCGCGGAAAGTTTCTGGACATCCCAGGAAGTGCGCCAAATCAACAAGGCAAAGGTGCCAAAATTGTTTTATGGGGTATGGATCATCAGCCTGATAGATATGTCAGATTAGAAACATCAACCGAAAATGGGTATTATTTTATTTACCCAATGAATAGCGATTTGGCATTTAATATAGAAGGTGCGGCAAATGACAATGGGGCACTACTTCAAATCTGGGAAAGTAACAAATCGATAGCTCAAACATTTAAATTTGAATATGCTGGATCCCCGCTCACTTATTATATCATTCAAAAAGGAAGCAACAAAGTTCTTGACGCATCAAACAGTAAAATAGCTCAAGACGGTTGTCCTGTTCAACTCTGGACTAAGAATAACACAGATAACCAGAAATGGAAGCTTACTTTTGTGACTACTTGGCAAATGCCGGATCCAAACCAGAACTTTTTTATCAAATCTGCTTATATTGACAAATATATCGATTTGCCAGGAAATGAAACCGAATCTAATCAAAGCGGAAAAGGGGTTCAGATTTGGGATATGGATGGTGGAAAAGATCGGATATTTAAAATTGTTCCAACAGGTCAACACAGTTGGGTGAATATACAAATTCAGAACGGTGGCCGATACTTAACTATACCATCCAATGCAAGCAAAGAGGGCACTCAAATGATAGTGCACGACAAAACAAATAGTAATGATCAGATGTTTGCACTTCAGTTTACTTCACCAACTACTTTTGCACTTCGAACCAACAATTGGAAAGCAATGGATATTAGTGGCGGTTCTTCAGATGCATGGAAGAAAAACGGTGCTACTGTAATACAATATTCTCCTCATTATGGTGCCAATCAGCAGTTTCAACTTATATATGCAGATGGACCACGTAAAGGGAAAGTATATAATTTCCTAAATAAGGAATAATTCATTTTAGTGTAGAAAAGCCGCATTTATTGCATAAGTGAATCAGTAGGTGATACGCCTTATAAAAGACTCAGCATATGCAATAAATACGGCTTTTGAATTTACACAATCCAACAAACTAAGAATTTTACACTAAGTTTTATCCATAATAGGTATTTTTTTCCTACTCACATAAAGCAAAATACCTTTTTTTACAAACAATTTTTGTATTTTTGGTGTAAGATTGAATGATGCCCTAAAGCTAGAGAAATGTATGAATGAAAGCGATGCCTTATACATCAGCAAACTCGAAAAGGAACTTAAAGATTTGAGAGAGCAGAACGCCTCGCAATTAAGCATGTACGAGATGACAACCCTGTACCTGAAAAAGCTGCAGGAAGATTTGAAGAAATCGGAGCAAAAGCTTTCGCAGACTAACAAAAACCTGATGGACAGCATTCAATATGCTAAATACATACAAGATGCGTTTGTTATTCAAATAGAATCTTTGCAGAAACTTTTTCCAAAAGCATTTATATTTCAGAACCCAAAGAATATAGTGAGTGGGGATTTTTTATGGGCTCATGTGCACAATAACCAGAAATATATAGCATTGGGCGACTGTACCGGCCATGGAGTACCGGGCGCTATGCTATCCATTTTTGTATTAAGCATGCTCAACCAATCTATGTCGGATTTGGGAATTTATTCACCGGCTGAAGTGCTAAACAGGCTCGATAGTCTAATGCAGAAATACCTTTCGCAGTACACTGAGGTTATCCGCGATAGTGCAGAAATATCTCTAATAAGATGCGATGAGAATCATCGAAGCATTATATTTTCAGGCGCACGCAGACCATTGGTGCATATACGCAATAAGACGCTCAGTGTATACCGTGGGGCAAAATATGTATTGGGCAATGCCGACCGGCGCAACCAACTTTTAGAAGATACGGAAATAGAGATTCAGGAAAATGATATGATTTATATGTTTTCAGACGGTTTGGCCGACCAGTTCGGTGGCAACCACAACACCAAATTTTCATCAAAACGGCTACTTGACCTATTGCTGTCGGTATCTGATTTGCCTATAACCCAGCAGCAAGAAATAATTCACCATGAATACAATCAGTGGAAAGGTTCCAACAGCCAAATAGATGATGTTTTGTTGTTAGGCTTAAAAGTTTAATTTTTTTTATTAAAAGTAAAATTATGAGTTTAATAAAAACAGCTTCAGAAATACTACCTACCCTACCATACAAATACGAGGTAGTAATAAACAAAGATTATGGGAAAGTATTCTTGTTGGCCGACATGCATATAATGATTTGCGAATTAACGAAGCCGTATGTTCCCATCGAAGAATTTACAGAGATATTTTCAGAAACTATTCCTTATATAGAACAGTATGGAATCAAAAAATTCATTTTCGACAAACAAAATATGCGTGTTTTCCACCAACCATCTATGGAATGGTATTTCGTAAACTGGAAGCAGGAAATATATCACCTTGGCTTAACCAAGCACCGCAAGATACTCCCAAAAGACGAAATTGCTTTTTGCCTGGCAGTAGAGGCAGGCAGAGACAAAATAGCGAAGGAATATACAGACACCATCATCCCCTTGCTCGATATACAGTACAAGGACACCATAAGAGAAGCCATAGAGAGTTAGCAGATTGCTTAAACTGTAAGGTATTTTCCAAATCGTATACTTCGTTGGAAATGTAAGGATCTACAATTATATGGGGGAAAAAGCAAAATCATGTTTGCTTTTATCCCCTTATTTTTTTGTAGGGATACCCGGGCAACAAATAAAACGACCAGTTGCATTGCTACTGGTAACAGATGCTCCCTGATGCTGAACGCAAACAAATATTATCACAACAAAACGCATTGTCATTATATTGATTTTTTGTACATTTATGCATGAAGCAGAACACCATTAAATGATTGAAAGCGTACTGAAAGCATGCTTACTACACACCAAGCTCAACACCAATGCATATGAAAAACCTTAAGAACAGCATTTTCTTCAAAGTAGCAACCATAGTGTTAATCACCTTAATGTTGCTCATACCTACTTCTATGATAGAAGATTTGATAGGTGAACGTGAGACGACTCAGAACAATGCCATATTTGAAGTAAGCTCCAAGTGGGGCGAGGCACAAACCATTTCCGGTCCTTTTATCACCATCCCATTTACAAGTTATGTGAAAGAAATATCGTCGAAAGATTCATCGGAAAAGATAGTGATGCTGAAGGAGTATCTCCACATCATGCCCACAGAGTTGAATGTATCGGGCGATATAAACCCTGAGAAACGTAAGCGTAGCATATACGAAATAGTGGTTTATAACTCTAAACTTGAGATTTCGGGCGTATTTAATAAACTAGATTTTGCGAGTCTGGACATAGACCCTAAAAATATACAATTTGATAAGGCAGAATTTGTGGTTGGCATAAACGACTTGCGCGGTATAGAAGAGCAAGTAAACCTGAACTGGAACAACAAATCGGTATCTTTCAACTCTGGAGTATCGTCGACGGATGTGGTGCAGAGTGGCATAAATGCCTTGTTGGCTCTAGACCCACAAGACAGCTCCTCATATAAATTCAACCTTACGCTCAACCTCAAAGGCAGCCAACTTCTATATTTCACACCAGTAGGCAAAGTGACAGATATAAACATGGTATCTGCATGGCCAAACCCCAGTTTCAATGGTGCTTTTTTGCCCGACGATCATGATATATCGGACACAGGATTTACAGCCAAATGGAATGTATTGCACCTGAACCGAAACTACCCACAGATATGGGCAAGCAGCCAATACAATATTGGAGGATCGTCGTTTGGTATAGACTTGCTTCTTCCGGTAGATAATTACCAGAAGTCGTACCGCTCACTGCGCTATGCCATACTATTCATTGGGCTTACATTCCTGGTATTCTTCTTCATAGAGGTTATGAATAAAGTTTTTATTCACCCGGTGCAATACATACTGGTAGGGGTGGCGTTGGTAGTGTTTTACACCCTTCTGCTTTCTATATCTGAGCACCTCAACTACAATGGGGCATTTATCATATCGGCCATATCAACCCTCGGGCTCATAGCCGGGTATGTGAAAGCTATACTTAAATCGGGCAAGCTTACTTTGCTCATTTCGGGCATATTAACTATACTTTATACGTTCATATTTGTAATCATACAGTTGCAAGACTACGCCCTGCTCATAGGCAGTATAGGTATATTCATCATACTGGGTATGGTAATGTATTTCTCACGCAAAATAGACTGGTATAGCAACACTGCACAAGAGATTTAGAGCCTGCCAAAGGTGCTGTGGCCAAACAGGCTGCATGCCGGCAGGCTCGCGTTAGGGATAGCAGCGGAAAGCCCACAGCAAGGAAGGTACGACCGCCGCGAGGACTTGCAGCGGATAGCCCGACCCGCAGGGGAACGCCCTGAATAATATTTTTAGATGAATGACTAACAATGATTTATGCAATAAGAAACTGGTTTTGGATAGGAATGGCATGGGTACTGCTCATAAGTGCAGCTTGCGAACTGGAAAACACGGATGCTCCACTGGAAAAGAACATATATGCCATTACAGACAAGGCCGAATATGCTGCCAGTGACCAAATCATATACAGCCTGCGAAACCTGACGGACTCCGCAGCATATTTCTATGTTTGTAGCGGAAAAACAACCGTACAGGCAAATGTAGAAATGAAAAACAGTGAAAGTTGGAAAGTGATATATTCTCCGATTTGCGACGGTTATAGATCATACTGCTGTGCCCGGTTTGAGAAACTTGAATCGCTGACTGATACGCTCATTATTGCCGATTTCGCCACTGGTGTGTACCGGCTTTCGTTTGGGTTTACAATAAAAAATACGAAGGGCGATTACACTGAGTTGGTGATAAGATCGCCTGAGTTCAGGGTGAAGTAACGGGATGGCTTGGTCTGTAGATTTTGTAATTGAATAATTTATTGGATGTATGATAAATGTAATATACCGTAATTGCCTCAGCTTGTTATTGATATTCATAGTTATCTCACCCCCGGCAATCGGTCAAATTATTATAAGAAAAAACATAACCGAGGTAAGGTTTGAAGCCATGGCACGACATGCAGCTATTTCAGACAGTATAGGTCAAATAATAAGTTTGGACTCGATATATAGCGATATTGTGAACGGCAAAAGTTTACTCATATCAGAACATGCAACAGATTCATTGAGTTTTATTTGCTTAAATTCTTCGTCACCTCAAATATCGGAACTTATAATACAGCATTTGGACGAGATAAAAAAGATGAACAAAGATATAGAAGGAAAAATGCTGGCCGATTTTGAATATATGGCCTGGGATGGTTCTATACATAAACTGAGTGAGTTGGCTGGAAAAATAATAGTACTGAATTTCTGGTTTGTAGCATGTAAACCATGCAGAGAAGAAATTCCGGAATTGAGCAAATTGGCTGAAGAGTTTAAGGGGCAAGACGTTGTATTCATCTCATTTGCGCGCGACAAGAGACCTGAGCTAGAAGTATTTCTGAAAAACACTCCTTTGAATTACGAAATTGTACCCGATGCTAGAGCTGCTGCGGCAAAAAATAATATCATGCTGTACCCTACTAATATGGTTCTGAACAAGGATAGGGAGGTAATATACTACGGGAACACCATAGGCAGTTTGTCGAGAAAGAAGATAAGCCGCCTCATAAGGCGCAATTTATAGGTCATAAGGAAATTCCACTGAGATCGATGCGGCTCAAATATGCCAGTTTAGTTTATTCAAGTATAGATGCGAATGATAAAATGCACATTTATGATGTAGAAATTGCATTTCTTTGCAGTGATTTTAGAAATACAGATTATAAATGGAAACGCAAGAAATAAAAATGATGCAATACAGCCACGGTGCAGGCTGTGGTTGCAAACTATCGCCATCGCAACTCACCCACATACTGAAAACCAGCATACCACGTGTACAAACCGACAAACTGATAGTAGGCCACGATACGCGCGACGATGCTGCGGTGTACGATATTGGCAACGGACAGGCAATCATAAGCACCACCGATTTTTTTCTGCCCATAGTGAACGACCCGTTTGAGTTTGGCAAAATAGCATCGGTAAACGCCATAAGCGATGTGTATGCCATGGGAGGCAAGCCCCTGATGGCCATTGCTATTCTGGGCTGGCCCATAGATAAACTGAGTGCTGAGGTAGCGAACCTGGTGGTGGAAGGTGCGCGCGAAGTATGCCTGCAGGCGGGCATAGTACTGGCCGGCGGCCACAGCATAGACAATCCGGAACCTGTATTCGGGCTGGCGGTTACGGGCATGGTAGAACTTAAAAACCTGAAACGCAACGATACTGCCAAACCGGGCAGCAAACTATATCTGACCAAACCATTGGGTATAGGCATACTTGCTACAGCAGAGAAAAACGGTATCATGAAACCCGAGCACCTGCGCATAGGTCCGGAATCGATGATGCGACTGAATAGCATGGGTGCATTGCTTGGTGAAATACCGGGTGTGAATGCCCTCACGGATGTGACAGGATTTGGCTTGCTGGGGCACTTGCTCGAGATGTGTGAAGGTAGCGGTGTGAATGCAGTATTGGAATACAACAAAATTCCGGTTTTTGAGGAGGCACTCTACTATATAGCCCAGAACTGTGTGCCGGGTGGTACCAAGCGCAACTGGAAAAGCTATGGTGAGAAGGTACATCTGCACAATCCCGAAAACCGAACCATACTATCGGATGCCCAAACCAGTGGCGGCTTGCTCATTTCGGTAGACGAAGACGCTGCGCCGGTGGTGGAAAGAATGCTTACAGATGCAGGTTTGTATGCACAGTGCATAGGCTACACCAAAGCTTTTAACAGCGAAAACCGTATAGAAGTGATATAGTATATTTTAGAACAAATATTCGAAAGGTAAGACTATACAAACACTTAACGAATAAAGAAATGACAACACAATTATTCAAAAAAACAGGAAAAATATTTGCTCTCATATTTTTTATGTCAGTAATCATGAGTTGTAACTATAACAACACAGCGGAAAAGAAAGAAAGCACAAACTCAATTTCTGTAAATGAAAGCATCCCTGACTCTATTGTTCGGTTTTTAATTACTTCTGCTTCAATGGATTTTCGTAATCACCAACCACCTACAGCCATTGATTTCCGTAATGTAAAAATTGGCTACATCAATTCACCTAACAATATAAAGACATTTATTTTATGTGGTGAGTTTTTATCTCAAGAAAACAAGGAGTGGATTGAGTTTACTACAATTAAAACATCGGGATACGAACAATATTTAGGGAAAACGCAATATTGCCAAGACGCAAAAATTGTTGTGACAGATGAAAGCCTATCAGTTAAACTAAAGAATAAATTTGCCGAGCAATGAAATATTCCGCAATAACCGGATTATGGGCCAATGATACTGTAAATAGATATTTTATTATCACGAACGACCATTAAGAAATAACCCAAGTTCTGCTTAGTCTCTGCCACAGCCTAACGGATTCTCGTGATGAATCACGAGGTACAAGGGCGCAAAACACGCGCCGTTAGGTGCGTAATATCGGTAGAAAATGATTGCGTGCGTGATTTAGTACCGCCCCAGCTGGGGCGGCACATTTGGTGTGTGTGCATGCCTTTCTACCGAGATTTTGCCCCTAGCGGGGCAACTGAGGTTTAGCCACATCAGATACACTCAACCAAGGCGGTGTCTCTGCTGAACGAGGGCAATATTCTTCTATGGATAGTGTATTTTCCATCCGGCATTTTGCAAGTCTTGTTTGCTATATATATTCTTCCGAATTATTTTGTTTCCCCTTCTTATCTCATTCCAACTGTATTTCTTTATGGTGTCCGGATCAAAATAAAATATCATAGCTGTATCTGAGGGGAAGTAATCTGAAAAGTATTTATCTAAATCTTCAGCTGCATTAAAACTATGCCTTGAATGTCGATCAACTTTCTTAAATATTCATTGCTTACAGGGATGATTGTATCTGGGTATTCATAATTAAAAATAAAATAAACTAGCCTGTCGGAATCATTATACAGCAATAATGTCTCATAATTATTATTGCAGCTATTACATATTAATAAAGTCCCAATGATAAATAATTTGAATTTCATGATTAACAGAGTGTAAAAGCATTTAAAAAAACTTTTTCAATTAAGTGCGTAATCGACTGACTAAAAGCCTCGTTTTATTGGTGTTCAATCAAAACTCAGCGTTGATGCCTTTCGTATTCGCTGTTATCCCAATAAACGCTCAGTGCAATGTATCCATTAAAAATTAAAACCGACGCCGAATTTTATGCCCAAATCGTGCAGGTGAGTAACCTCGCCACTCTGGTGTGAGGCTAAGATGGCGTGCTTCCTGTAAAACGGACTCAGGCTTACACGAAATTTTCCTATATCTACTTTGGCTCCCAGTCCCAGATCTATCCCTACACCAGATTGGTCTTCCATGGGATATAATGCATCACGATTAAAATCACGGTCGAATGTAAGGCCTGCATAGGTAAAAAAGTATTTCCCCAAGGTTATCTTCATATTGAGTGGAACGGATATCAGATACAAATGGCCTTTTACCTCGGGGCGCCAAGGCTCGGCATCAAATCCGGTGGTAACAATACTCTCAGAGTAGCGCAGCCCGGTTTCTACCGACAATATTTTGTACACCACTCGTGTATAGTTCAATTCGAATGAAAAGGATTGCCCGGGATTTTGCCAGTCGCCAATGAGTAAAGGGGTTTTGATTCCATCGGCAGTGCCATAGTATACCGAAATATTGTTGACAGTTTGCGCCATGCTAAGCATGCCAAAACACATGAAGCAAAGGGCTATGAATATTTTTTTCATAAAGCGATTGGATTTAGATTTTATAATGCAAGGTACAATATTTTGAATAAACGAGTGACTAAATGCTCGTGATAAATCGCGAACTGAGGCTTCTCCCCCTGACATTCTTCCGAAGACTTGCTGGCTAGCAGGTGCAGCTGTGGGTTAATCCCGAGTAATAGGTGAGTTATTTTCACGATGAATCACGAGGGACATGGGAGGAAAATACGCGCCGTAGGTGCGTAATATCGGTAGAAAATGATTGTATGCGTGATTTAGTTCCGCCCCAGCTGGGGCGGCACATTTGGTGTGTATATGTTTTCTACCGAGATATT
>JAIFMY010000166.1 GCA_020048155.1 Bacteroidota bacterium | reverse complement strand
TCGGTTTTGTCGCCTACATCTAGTATGGCAGCCTGATACACAGTGGTATTTATATTCAGGTTTTCAATAGGTGTGTAAAAAACATTTATTTCTCCCTCTACTTTTTCAGACCAATATTGTCCGAAAGAATAAATATCGCTTTCCAGTCCAAATCCATTCGGATCTGTGCTAAAGTAATTGTCTTCCATCAGTAAATCGTATCGCGAAAAAGTAATTTTGGTATTCAAGGTTAAATTTTCCAAAACGTCTTTTTTCCAACCTATGGCAGATTTCGAGAACGATGACTTGCATTGAGCTGGCAAATAAAACAAGGAGCCAAAAGATTGCCCGAACTTGGCCATTGCAAAACCTGTTTCTATATACACATCTTTAAATTTTCCGGAGAAATTGATATACTTCTGATCGTTCGTAAAATAGCCTTTAGAAGTCAGATTCGGGTCCGTAATACCCCATGCAGCCATCTTTGTAGAAAAATCTGTAACCATTTCGCTAAATGGCTTATCTATACCATCATCTGCCGAATATGAAAAACTGAGTGAATATTCGAAATCTTCCTTTTTACCTTTTGAAGTAAATAAACCTTGTCGTGTATTGTGGCTGCCACCGCCAAGCATCACTTTCGATTCGGTTTCACCATCTTTCAACGACTCATTGGTAATGATGTTGATAGCGCCAAAGAACGCATTGCTGCCATATATCACCGACATAGGCCCACGCACTACTTCTATACGGTCTATGGCTTCGGCAGGAATAGGGCTTATGTGAAATGAAAAAGAATTGTGCAGGTCGTTTTGCTGTGGAATACCATTGATGAGTACTACTATGTTGGTAGGGTTGGCAGTCATATATCCCCGCACACCAACAGTAGGCCCCAGAAACGATTCGTTGTTGACATAATACAGACCTGTGATGTGGGCAAAAATTTCTTCGAGATTTGCAAAACCGTATAGTTCAATTTCCTTCTTAGTGAGTATCACAACGCTTGCCGGAATATCAGAAATTTTCTCTTCCTTTTTGCTGGCTGTCGTTATTTTTATTTCCATAAGCTGCTCAAGCGACAAATCGAACAAATCGTTGGGCTCATAAGTAAGCACTACGTTTATTTCGTTGGCTTGTGCAATTGCAATGGTAGTAACTTGCATGCCGGGAAAAGTAAAAATAAGCTCAGCCGCATTTTCCGGAACGGCGATGCGATAGGTCCCATCTGTTGCGGACAGAGAACTGATGTCGGTTCCTTTTAGCTGTACTTTTACATTTTCCAACAGCTTTCCTGTATCATCGGTGATACGTCCGAATATTTCTCTACTCTGGGCTACACTGTATAGTTGATTCAGTAAAATTGTGAGTAAAATAATGGCGAACTTTTTCATAGTAAATATAGTTAGGTGAAAACATTTCCATGAAGTTACGAAAAATATTTAAACTTCTAAAGAAAAAATATAAAAAACAGTTCCTGATTTATTTAATATCTACGATTTTATAAAATCTACGGATAAACTCATTCTAAATTGAATATAGCAAATGCCATGAATACAGAAATGCTATCAGAATCGAACGCCCATCACCAGTACATCGTCCACTTGCTCCCAATCGCCGCTCCATTCAGCGAATTCCTGTTCGAGTGCTGAAAGCTGAAACTGCATGGGTTTGTGGGCATGTCGCATCAAACAATCTTTGAAACGTTTTGATTTGAGAGTTTCGCCTCTTTCACCCCCAAATTGCGAAATATATCCATCGGAAAATATATAAAGTCGGTCGTTTTTAGATATTTGGGTCTGATAGTTGTTGAAGTTGTTGATGTCTCTATGAAAAATTCCAACCGGCATCCTGTCCGATTTAAGTTCAATAAATTCCAGATTATCATTGGGTTTTTCGGCCGGCCCACTAGGTCTGATGATGTAAAGCGGATTATATGCTCCTGCAAATTGCAAATTGAAATTTTTAAGGTCTATAAGCAAGAGGGCAATATCCATCCCGTCTTTTGCTTCACGGTCTTGTCCTGTTTGGTTGAGCACTTGCGTGATACGGGTACGAAGCTCGTCGAGTACCAAGGCGGGGGAGCGAATCTCGGAACGCCCAATGACCTCACTAAGCAGTGATATACCAAGCATGCTGATGAATGCCCCCGGTACACCATGCCCAGTGCAGTCTGCAACCGCTATGTAAAGATGGTCACCAATACTCCTATACCAGAAAAAGTCGCCACTTACGATATCTTTGGGTTTATAAAGTATAAAGTAATCGCTGACCAGACTACTAAAAACATCGGGAGGCGGCAACATGGCTTTCTGTATACGGGCTGCATAGGTTATTCCGCTGGTGATGCGGTTGTTAGTATAACTTATAATTTCATTTTGGTTTACAATCTCTTCATTGGCGTGGGTAAGAGCCCTGTTTTGGTCTGCAATTTGGGCTTTTTGAAGTCGAAGCAATTGATTGGCTTTTTGTATGCGGTACCGACTTGCAAAAACAACAACGCCAAGCACTAAAGCCAGAAATAATGCGACAGAGATAAAAATGAAATACAGAGACTGTGTTTTCAGTTTCTGTTCAGAAATTTTATTTTCTTGCTCCAATATTTTTATCTCGTTTTCATGATTTTCAATTTGAAAATGGTATTGCAAATCACTTATTTCCTTCATTTTTTCATTGTTGAACATTTTCTCTTTATTTTCATCGGCTTGCAGATAGTATTGCAAAGCGTTCTGATAATCGCCTAATGCTTTGTAATTTTCATACAATAGAGTAGCCGCTTCATTTATATACGCCAAACTCTTTATCTCTTTAGCAGACTCCAGCGCTTTTTTTCCCAATTTTATACTTTTCAGATAATTTCGGTTTTTATGAGCAATTTCAGCCAATGAATTGTAAGCCATCGAAATTTTTTCTTTGTTTCTCATTTGCACCGAGAGTTCGAGTCCCTTGTTGAGAAACTGCTCAGCTTTATCGTATTCGCCCAATGCTACAAAAGACCTTCCCAGATTGAGATTGCTTATGACCTGCTCAAACTTGTAATGGTTGGCATTGGAAATTTCAAGGGCTGTATAATAGTAATCAAGCGATTTTTTGTATTCGTTCTTGAAATAATACATACGCCCTATATTGTTGTTTAGCAGGGCTATATCGCGAGTTATTTTCAATTCTTCGGCCAGTGCCAAGCCTTTCAGATAATAAACATACGCAGTACCATAGTCCTTTTTGTCCAAATATATATTGCCTATATTGTTATAACTGCGCTCCAGACCTTTTTTGTCGTTTATGCGTTCTCGTATTTTCAGTGCTTTCAGGTTTATATCCAGCGCGGCGGCGTAATTTCCTTTTATGAAATAGGCGTAAGCCATCACGTGCAAACTGTTGGCCTTACCTACATCCAAATTACTTTTTTCGGCCAGGTCTATTCCTTTTTGGGCTATGTATATGGATGTATCCGGATTGTTGAACCAAAAGTGAACTGAGATTTTAGTAAGCAAAGCCACACGGTCAGAGTCATTGTCGGCCTGAATAAAGAGTTTATTCAAACTGTCTATTTCGTTAAAATCTTGCCCCTTAATGAATGGGGAGACACATAGTAAAAGTATGATTATGATAATATATTTTCTGAGCATATTCAATTCGGGCTGATGTATCTGTTCAAAGCTAATAAATGAATTCCAATTTAAAAAGAAAAAGCTAAAGGCTAAAGGCAAATAGTTTTGTGCCAAAATTATCTCTAAAATTTCAAAAACGATTATCGTTGGCAATGAATATGCCAAACTTGGAAAAAAATCAGGTCAAATAAAATATGTTTTCACCTATTTCCCCACTAATCTTTGTATTGGAATGAAAGCGATGCCCCAAAGTACCTTCCCGGCATTGGGTACCCCATCACCCATTCATATTTTACATTACCTGCATTTTGAATATCGAAGGCCAGCTTGTACACCAGTTTTTTGTATGTTGTTTCAAAACCCACGGAAACCGAGTTAAGCCATACTGCAGGGAGTTGCAATTCCTCATTGCTGCTTACATAGCGAGTGCCAACATAGGTCTGATTCAACTGAATGCTAAATTGTTGCCTGTACACGGTGCGCCAGTTGAGGGTACTCTGATGACGAGGTTTGTACATGATAGCCCGCGAAGTGGCATCGGTATTGTTTTTACCGCTTACATGGTTGTACATATAGTATGCCCATAGTTTATGCGAAATAATATCGGTTTTATATTCTGCCGAAGTGCTTAATTCTGTGCCATAAGCATTTACCTGCATGAAATTTTGTGGTACCCATACATATGAGCTTTGTGGTTGCCAGGCTATCCAGTTGTATATCTGAGAGTAAAATCCGGTTAGGTCGGCTCCTATGCTCCCCCATGCGGTGGACAATTGGTTATAAAATCCCATTTCTCCACTGTAGCCTTCTTCGTTTTTCAGATTTGGGTTACCACCGGGTGTCCAATACAAATCGTTGAAAGTAGGAATGCGGTAATTTTTTGACACTCCTGCCTTGAAATGGGTATTCCATGCATTTCTGAAATCGAAATCAATTCCGGCAGAAGGCACAAAGGGAGTTTGCTTCGTGCTGTAAATATCTTGCTTGAGCAACACATAAAGTGCCAATTGCCTGCGTATGTAATTCAGGCTGGTATAAAGAGACAGATTTGGGCGGGATTCTATTTGCAGATAATTGGTAGATTCGCACCACTGGTATTCGGCTTTCATACCCGATTTCAGAAGCAGATTTTTATTAAAAGCATGGCTGAATGAGCTTTGGTAAGTAAGCCCCGAAGTACGATGCACCGAATGTACTTCCAGAGATTCTATTTTATAATCCGTAAAATTGTGTTGATACGAAAATTTGTTTTCCCATTCTCCCAACTCAAAATCGCGGGAATCGATGAGAACCGTGCGCACAAAATAGTCCTTTTGCTTTTCATCTTCTGGCAATCTGGAAGGTAGAACGTGGCTGGCCAACTGAGTCCAGGTATGCAAGGTAAGTCTATGTTTATCAGATATTTTCCAATAAAAATCAGACTCTTGTCCTTTTATAATAAATCGGCTGTTTCGCTGCATTTCATCCAGATTGGTTTGGCTGAAATCGGCGAAAGAGCTGTAGGTTTTCAGAGCGAGTTTTACATTTCGGTACGTACCTTTTACCAGCAAAGCAGTTTTGTGGGTGTTCAGTGAGTTGCTTTGCTGGTGCAATTGGGCATTAAATGTGTCGGTCCACTCGCTGTTGTTGGTGAGCGAAATGGTTCCGCCTAGGGCACCGCTATTGTCTATATTCGGATTTCCACCACTCATGAGGGCAATTTTGTCGGCCACCAATGCGGAAATCTGAGACAAATCAGCCTGTCCCAGCATGGGGGAATTGATGGTAAGTCCGTTCCACAAAACTTGCGTATGCGATGCATTTCCCCCACGCACAGAGGCACTTGCCATCCCGCCCGGGCTATACTGGCGCACAGCCATAGGCAACTCATACGACAATAATTCAGCCAGAGATGCTTGCAATCTGAATGTCTTATTCTCATCGGAAACTTGCATTTGTCTGAATCCGAGTTGCTCCACCTTTTTTACTTGCACCAGAATCTCTTTGAGATAAGCAGTGTCGGTTAAGAAAGCCTCCTGCGCATGGCTACAAACAGCCAACAGCATAAATGAAAATATATGCAAAAATCTAATAATCATAGTTTTATGCTTATTTTTGCATTATAACTAGTGTTTTCATTTTTTATGAGTAAAATGTATGTTCCGGGTAATATACCTAAAGGAAGAATAAAACCTGTTTGTTTATATTCCAGCGTTTCCAAAACTTTTCCTTCCATATTCAGTATCTGAACGATTCCATCAGTAAGCGAATTTTCTGAAAAATGAAGTTCTGCCCCTACCATTGCCGGATTGGGTGAAACTATAATAGGCTTAATCCCTGAGGCATTATGCAGGTTTAATAAAATATTGGTAACAGTAGCCGAAGCATATCCAGTACCATTGCCTCCATTATAAACAGCATTTTGTGCCAGTAATCCGGCAGAAATGAACATATAAATGGATAAAAACATCAATAGTTTGCGCATCGTGTACATGTTTTTGCACCCCGCCCTCCTGCAGTATCCCGCCGCTGGGTAGGTGCCAGATTGTAATAAAACCTATCGGAAATAGCAAGGTCTCTGAAGGAACCCGGCTCGTAAATACCGCTATACCAAGCCCCACCCCTATAAATGGCTCCAAGGGCAGTTTGTCCGGATGGCCAGCTAAGCTCATTTGCCGAACCGGTTTCAGAAATCATTCCATCCCCGTTTTTTCCATCGAAATTTGCGGCATGACGATTTAAAGCTACACATATTTCCCACACATTTCCGCTCAGTTCAAAGGCCCCATAGTACCCTGCTCCAGATTGTATGCGGTTGCTGGTTTGCCCGGCGGCGAAACCACCCCGCAAGGGGCCGTCTACACCTTCGTAGCCATGATTCGCTAAACCAATGGAATCTGTGCCCATTTCTGACACAGATTCGGCATTGGTTCCATCCTCTATGAGGGTGTTGGCGTCTATTGTCCAAGGGGTTCCCCAGGCGAATTCGCCCTTCACGGAATATTCTTCTTTCCCCCTGCTTAGTTTTTCGTATTCTGTTTCGGTCATGGGGCGCAAAGCAGCCCAATCCATGTATGCTGTCAGATCGTCCCAGTTGAGCCAATTCATGGCGCGCCATTGGCCATCGTCGGGTGCATTGCTTGCATTTCCAATATTGGCATTGCAGGCGTAGCTCGCAGCCAGCGTTCCATCCGAGGGTACATCTATCACTATCGTATTCCGGTGGGTCACGGCATAGGCCATGGCAGGCGTTCCTTTTGTAGAAGCAGGCGAAACTTGCGTACGTGCTTCTTGCTGACTGCGAGTGAGGGTATTGAGGAAATCGGCATACTGCTGCTGCGATATTTCATATTTCATGGCATAAAAACCATGGTACCCCGAAGGGAATTGTGCATGAAACTGAGTAGATTCCATATCTCCATCCAGATTATTGAGACCACCTTCTGAGTTTGCGATACTCAGCCCATTGCCTTCAATCAGAAATGGCTTGTGTGTGCCATATTGCGCCAAACTGTGCTGGCTGATGGAATCGCCTACCCAAAAACTTCCGGCAGGCACGTACACCATTTCTATGGCAAATACCTTGAGTATGTATTTTTCGGGAAGCGTTTCTGCGAAATGAATCTGAAAACTGGCGCCCGTAATATGACCATGGCCGGTGGCAGACCGCTGCAACATGATGCCTGTGCCATCTTCAGCTACTATGGCTTCCAATTCAGATGTCTGATTCCATGAGATAACGGCATTGGTACCCATGTTCAAATGTGTGAAAATCATATCGGTACCGGCTATTTTAAAAAAGAGCCAGACTGCATCGTGGTTTCCCGGATTTTCCTGCAATCGCCAGCTATTTTCCCAGCCAACGGTAAGTTGCAAAGTATTGCGGTCTATCATTTGCAAATCTTTCACATACACATTATTGGCACTAACATGCGCCATGCACATTATGCTGAAAAGAAATACAAGCAAGCCCAGCTTTTTATTCATTTTTCGTGAAAAAATTAACGCAATTCCAGACTCACATTCATAGCCCGCAGATTATCGAGGCAAAAATAAGTGGGCGCACCGGGCGATGTAGATTGCATAGAAAATTCTATACGTGCCACCGTGCCCAACGCTGAGATATCCAGTGTTTTCCAATCATCTGCCAATATGCGTTTTCCCTCGCGGTAATCGGCCAGATAATACTCTATCATGCCTGTGGGTTCGTTCATGGCATTGAAGCCTTTCAAAGTGACTTTCAGAAAATCGCCTTCTTTGAAAGGGGCATTGAACTGATCTCCATTTTTGAGTGAAAGATAGGTGTAAGTTGAGTTTGCCAATTGCACTGAAACAACCTTTTTGACTATGGGGAAAATAAGCTGCACAGGCGCAGATGCATAATCAGGTGCATATGCTATTGCAAATTGCTTGCTTCCTTCTGCACCACCTGCTGCATAAACCGAGCCTTCGTTGGCGAATCCGGGAGTGAGCTTATCGTGCAAAGATGATATTGCAAAACCACTCCAAGCCATCCAAGTGCTATTGTATACATTGCTGAATTTGGTTCCTTTTTCGTTTAGATATCCGTAATATAGCTGGCAGTCGAAACCGTAAATATTTTCGGTAACGGGATTGACAGAATTATCGGGGCCGGTGAAATATCCGGAATTGCCCAAGACATATGCTTCAAAATCCAGTACATAGTCTGCTTCCTGGCGCATTACCGTTACGGTGTATTCGCGCTT
>JAIFMY010000117.1 GCA_020048155.1 Bacteroidota bacterium | reverse complement strand
TCAGCCGTCTTTTGCAAGCCATGAGTACTTCTTTTTCGTCGTCTATCTCTATTAGCATAGTCAGAATTTCCAAACTGGCTATGATCTCATCAGGGCTATCGCCTATTACGATATTCTCTATATCTTTCAGCTTATTGGTTTTTTCTTCGTGTTTAAACATGGTTTATACAAATAATTTGTGAATGATTCGAATGGCATTATTTGTATCTTTTCCAGCCAATAAATCCAAAAAATCTTTCTTCGAATCTGCATCCATATGGGTGAGAAAATCAAAAGAATCTGTATTTATTTTTTTCGAACCCATCTGCCAACTTGGAAAATATCTTGACTCGATGGGTTTAATAGAAATCATAACTACGTTGGTATGTCTCTTATCCATTTTTATGTGATCGTATAAAGACAGAATCAAATCGTGATCTCCTTCGAGAACCTGAAGAAACTTATTTTTTGAGTACAAAAGGACGCCTGTTATATCTTTTGTGCCGTTGTTACGATTGCTCGAATCCAGTATTTTTTCAATTTCATGCTCGGTGCATGTAGCAGTGCGTACACTTACATAAATGAGTTGTGATAACATATATTTTGTTTAATGTTTTATGCAAATTAAATAAACATTTTCATTTAAATGAACTAAAATTTGTTAAGAAAGCACAATTATGATATAATGTATATTACTGATATTGAAATATTTAAATTATAAGGATTGTCTTCAATTCAAATCTATGATAAAGACTTAGTAAATAAGCGATATACTCCTTAAAGAACCTAGAAGCATACAGAATGTTCTTAAATGTAACGAAAAAAATCTAATTTTGAACAAAAATCTGCACTATGACTCGCTTATTGATTATTCTAAATCTGATGCTATTTTTCGCGGCATGTGGTGCACCTGAGAATGCCGATTCTTCTGGAGAGTTGGCTACATCCGGGGGCACGAGTTTTGCCCGTGGATTTACCTCAACATCAGATTCTCTGGGGCATACCGTAGTAGTATCTGACCCTTGGCAAGGCAGCGCAGGCATGCACTACGCATATAGGTTTTCGAGGATAGAAATACCCGATGCTGATGCAGCTCAATATAACAGTATTATCCGCATTCCAGTTAACAGAATCGTATGCCTGAGTTCAACGCATGCCGCGTTCATTGAGGCACTGGGGGCAGCACACAAAATAGTCGGACTATCGGGTACTCAGTTTGTAATAAGTAATGTGTTGAGAAAGGCCATTTCTGAAGGGAATATAGCAGAAATAGGCTTTGATCAATATCTGAACTACGAACTTATAGTAAAACTAAAGCCGGATGTGGTATTGGTATTCGGTGTAGGGCCCGAGGTACAGGTCATTGTAAATAGGCTGGCAACTTTGGGAATACCTGGCTTGTTTGTGTCCGATTATCTGGAAAATATACCATTGGGCAGGGCCGAATGGATTAAGTTTTTTGGCTTACTGCTAGATAATCAAGAGGAAGCAAACAGGATATTCAGGAATACGGAAGCAAATTATCTGAAATTGAGCAATGAAACTGATTCATTGACTTATAGACCTCTGGTAATGTGCAATTTTCCGATTCAAGATACATGGTGGGTGCCCGGAGGCGATTCATTTTTTGCAAAAATGATACACGATGCAGGTGGAAACTATATTTGGGACAAAAAGCGGGTGCGCGAGAGTATTCCTCTTTCTATGGAAAATGTACTTATAGAAGCCAAAGATGCCGATATTTGGCTCAATGTGGGCAATATAAGCTCTTACAGCCAAATACTTGGCAAAGAACCTAGGTTGGCGCATTTCAAACCCTATGGAAAAGAAAAAATATATACTGAAATAGGTGATGGTAACATAGGCAGCGCATTTTACGAAAGTGGAACTGTATATCCCGATTCTGTGCTGATGGAGCTTAAAAATATAATGGCAGGAAAAACTAAACATGAGCATAACACCAAGTATTTTTTCCCACTTAAATAATCCCATTTTTTAAGAAAACTTATATAAAACACATACCTGCACAAAACACGATATATGAAATTGAAGTTTCTACTGCTTATTGTTTTGCTTTTAATTTTGTTTTACTCAGATTTGGTGCTAGGTTCTACCGGGTATATTTCATTGATTGGGGAACAAGCCGGAGGAGGGTACAAGTTCAATGAAGAAGATTTTCTGATCATCCATCAGTTTCGCATGCCTAAGGCCATATCTGCCCTGCTCATAGGCGCCTCGCTAAGTATTTCGGGTTTACTGATGCAAACCATTTTCAATAATCCACTGGCCGGCCCTTATGTGTTGGGCATCAGTTCTGCATCTGGACTTGGGGTCGCTATAGTATTGCTAGCTGCCTCTTGGATAGGCATAAATACTGCTGTATACGGCGCTTGGCTTGTAATAATTGCAGCTTGGTTTGGTGCACTTCTGGCTATGTTGCTCATTATTGCCCTCACACGCAAACTTACCGACTCAATAGCCTTGCTTATACTTGGCATGTTGCTGGGAAGCGCGGCTACTGCGATAGTAAATATATTGCAGTTTTTTGCAGGAGAAGCCATGGTAAAAGCTTATTTGGTATGGACCATGGGTAACCTTGGCGGAATCACCCCCGACAATCTGAAATACATGGGCCCCATTCTGCTTAGCGCCATAGCTTTTCCGTTTTTGCTTACCCGTTCGCTCAATGCATATCTGGCAGGACAAGAATTTGCTCGCTCTGTAGGCGTAAATAGTACCAGAGTCAAAATTTCGGCCTTGTTAGCTTCATCCATTTTGGCCGGGACAGTTACTGCCTTTTCTGGCCCTATAGGCTTTGTAGGAATTGCCGTTCCGCATATAGCACGCCTTATATTCAAAACTGCCGATCATTATATATTGCTTCCGGCATGCATACTCATTGGGGCTTCTCTGCTACTGGTAAGCGATGTCATTTCGCAGATGCCCGGTAGCGGGTATATTATTCCCATCAATTCAGTTACCAGCATTATAGGTATACCAGTTATTATATATCTTATACTCAAGGTGCGGCGTATTTTCTGAACCATTTTGCACAGTAGATGGCTTTGTTTTATTTTAAATAATAATAACAAGCGTTTTAGCATTTTTTTGTTAGGCTTTTTATGTGCTTATCATTAATTTTACCGCCATATTTATAAGCACCATGAAACTGAATAAAATTTTATTTATAGCATTTATTCTCATCACCCATACTTTGGTTTTAAATCAGGTAAATGCACAGGATGTATCTGTAGCACATAGCAATACCAAAGTGTATATTGATGGAAAACCTTTTTGGGTGCATAGAATTGAGTATGGTCATACTATATATTCTATATGCAAGACTTATAAAGTAGATGAAAAAACATTAAAGCAAAACAATCCCTCCTTGTCGAAAGGCATATTTGTAGGCGAAACCATTAGGATACCGGTTTCGGATTCTGAGTTAGCCGGAGGAGGCAAAAAAGCTGATTATGTAAACCATACAGTAGTAAAAAAACAAACGCTCTTTTATATATCCCGACTATATGGTGTAGATATAAACGATATAGTAAGACTAAATCCGGCCTTGTCGCAGGGGCTTATAGAAAATATGGTACTCAAAATACCTACAGGTGGCAAGATAGCTCGTGGGGTGCTGTATCATAAAGTAGAAAAAGGACAAACCTTATATTTCCTCAGTGAGTTTTATGGTATTGAAATAGCCGATATTTATGAGTATAACCCTACTATTATCAAAAGTGGATTCAAAGCTGGAGATACCATCATAATACCCATGCCTAAAAGAATAACCATAGACATACTGGATATAGAAAATACTGAATACTTCTCAGGAGGCAAGTACACAGATCCTGCCAGTTTTTATTTGAATACAATACAAGAAAGATGCGATAGCTTTTATTATACGCCAAAAGACACCTTTCATGTGGTGCTTATGTTGCCTCTATTTCTTACCGAAAATGCTGATATGGGTGGCAAAACCACCGCAGAGGGTTTGGCTTTTCATGGCAACACACGCAGGTTTTTCGAATTTTACGAAGGGGTTATTCTGGCACTCGAACGTCTTCAGAATGAAAATATTAGCGTAAAGCTTCACGTATTTGATACCCGCCGCGATGTAGCCCGCATAAAGAAAATACTATGGAAACCAGAATTGGCAAAAGCAGATTTAATTATTGGACCTATATACTCCGATGAGCTTCCGGTTGTGTCGGAATATGCTGAAAAAAGGGGGATTCCCATCGTTTCACCATTGGCAAAAACTCCTGATATATTGGCTTCCAATCCATATTTTTTCCAGATAACACCCAGCGACGAAACACGCGTAGGTCGTACAGCTCAATATCTTTCAAACTTCTACAATACCAGTATTATAGCAGTTCACAACGGGCTCGATGCCGAAAAGAAAATCATACAAACCTATAAAGATCGCATCAGGCATTCATACCAATATGGAAATCTAAACGACCGGATTATTTTCAAAGAAGTAAATTATAGACTCTCAGGCCCCGAGGGGCTCGACGATGCCCTATCAGTAGGATTGAAAAACATAGTGATAGTTCCTATTGAAAAGGAAGCGCAGGTAATGGATATCATTAGCAAATTGGATTATTTTGCAAAATCATATGATATAGTAGTATTTGGTATGCCTGAATGGGAAGCTTTTGAAAATGTAGAGATGGACATTATTACCAACCTGCAATTACACATTCCTGCTTCTTCTTACATCGACTTTGAAAACTGGCGCGTAAAATCAGTCTTCCGCAGATTCAAGGATGTATATAAAACCGAACCCTCGGCATTTAGTCTGTTGGGGTACGATATTACTACCTTTTTCCTGCACGCTATGAAAGAGCATGGAAATAATTTTGTAAAATGTATACACGATTCGCAATTGATATCTTATAAGAAAGGCATTCAAACCGATTTTGATTTTGCAAGGGTAACTCCAATGGGCGGTTTTGAGAATACCAATATTTTTATACTTAATTATACCAAAAATTATACATTAAAGAATCTGGCAAGTAGTTTGCGTGGTGGCTATTATATATATGGGAGCGCTGACAAAGGCAAATAGATATTTATCATTTGCAAAAAAAAATAGTATATTAGTCACAATCTCAATGAAATAAATTTGGGTTATGAAAAATTACACTTTAGCATTCATTATATATTTTAGCTTGCAAGTCAGTTTATCTTTTAGCCAGATACAAGTAAAAGGAATTGTAAAAAATTCAACAGGCAGTGTTCTTCCAAATGCAAAAATTAGCAGTTACAATAAAGTACTTGGGTTTTCAAATGCAAAAGGTGAGTTTGATGTGCAAGTTGCCCCCGGACTCGACAGCCTGAAAGTTTCATTACCAGACTATATTATTGAGCTCATACCTGTAAGTACTAGCTACCAAAATATTATACTTATTTCATTGAGCGAATCTTCGATATATGAACTAACGCTTGAAGAAATAATGAACATTGAAATAAATGTTTCTTCGACCATTGGTAAACATATTACCCAAACTCCATCAAATGTATATGTGATTGATAGTAAGGTTTTAGCCGATTTCAATTTTTCATCGGTAGCCGAAGCCATTCGAATAGCTGCAGGTGTAGAAATACTGCAATCTAACATAGACGCGAATATACCTACCATACGAGGCATTCTGCAAAATTATTACTCAAATAAAGTACTCATACTCATCAATGGTATTCCCAACTGGCAACCCATATATGGCAATGGCTCGCTCGACCGAATTTCTGTAAACGATGTAGAACGAATTGAGATACTAAAAGGACCAGCATCAGTTTTGTATGGTACAAATGCATATAATGGTGTGATAAACATAATATTGAGAAGTAATGAAGAGTCGCACGTAAATGCATATGCAAGTACCGGTTTCCCTTCTTTGGCTAAAGCCGGTGTGAATGCAACTCTCGACTTTGAAGATTGGCACCTATTCCTGGCGCTAAATTCGGCCAACGAAAACCGTGCTAAGTATAAGTTTGAAGGCCAGAGGGGACAATTGTATAATGGTGATTCGGTATTCAATATGGCCGAAAAAATAAACCAGCACAATTTTACTGCCCAGCTTAATTACAAAGCGCACCAAGCGTTTATCAATTTCTATAACTTCAATTATACTTATCCGGGTATTGCCCCATCTTATGCAAGTGGAGGCAACTCTCAGATATTGAATACTGGTGTGCTATCTGAGTATAGGTATGATAAGAATATTACAGATAAGCTCAGAACTTATTTCGCCATCTCATACGAATATTTTTCACGTATGTGGCCGGATCGGGCTGACAGAAGTACTACATTGCAACTTGCAGCTGAAAGGTTTTATACCATTTTGAAATTCAACTACCAATTCAACGAATATATTGATATAGAGGCAGGTGGAGATTATGTAAACGGGAATAGCCTCGGGCACGTACAATTAAATACTCTCAGAGATACTGTGCTCAGATATAATATGCGGAATGCTCAAAATCTGATAGAATACAGTGGTTTTGGGCAAATAAACCTGACTTACCGAAAATTTTCACTTTTAGCAGGTTCCAGATTTACCATCAACCAGACTTTTGACTCAAATCTGAGTTCACGCATAAGTGGGGTATATAGTTTGAACGAGAGTCATTCTGTGAAACTCATGTATGGCGAATCTTTCAGAACACCTACTATGCTCGAATTGTATTTCGACCATCCAACCGTAATAGGTACGTCCAATTTGCGGCCGGAAACTTCGCATTCTGTTGAATTAAGCTATGTGGGTCTTTTTGACAAAATCAGTATACAATCTACTGTATATCATGCAGGTTATCATGATTTGATCTACAGAGTGCGGCCCGATAATACAAAACCAGCATTTTACCAGAATGGCGCATCTATTGAAGGATTGGGTTTTGAGTTAGAGAATAAAATTAAAATAAACAAGTTTGATGGGTACTTAAACTATAATTACATACAAGGAATTGGCAATGAATCTGATGAAAACTTCGATCTGATACCCGCTCATACTTTATCACTTGGTTTAACTAGTTTTATTGGTAAAGTAAAACTGAATAGCAATGCATATTTTTATAGCAGTACCAAAGGCTTGCTCGATAAAATTCCACCACAGTTTATGCTAAATGCCGGAGTTGCCTATGAACATAACTTTAAGGGAATAGTCACCCTCACGCATTTGATAAATATTAGTAATATAACCGGAAGCCAAATGCTGATACCTGAATACATTCGGCGTTTGCCCAATATAAATGCGCTTGCCACTACTGCATATGGCACTACCATCGTATACACACTTAAAGTGCGTATATGATAGCTATACCCAATTAAATCTCTGTGTGATATTGGTATTTAAAATTTAAATTTCCCCTCGTTGGTCATCATAGCCAACATCCTGTATTGTTCTACAATTTCGATTATAATTTGTTTCACTGGCTTTATATCTGAAATCAAAGCAGATACTTGGCCTATTTCCAATTCGCCTTCAGATGTATCCCCTTCGTACATTCCCTGCTTGGCCCGTGCCCGCCCCAACAGCTGTGCAAGTGTTTCAGCAGTAGCCCCCTGTGCTTCGGCAGTTTCAATTCTTTTGCAAAACTCATTGCGGAGGAGCCTTACTGGAGTAAGTTTTTTCATGGTAAGCAATGTGTCTCCTTCGGCAGCCCTCACCACTTCTTGTTTGAAATTGAGATGTGCGTCGGATTCTTCGGAAGCTACAAATCGGCTTCCAATCTGTACCCCGTCGGCACCCAATATCATAGCGGCAAGCATTTGGCTTCCGGTGGCTATGCCACCTGCCAGTATGAGCGGCAGTTGGGTGGCTTGTCGGATGAGTGGACCAAGCACCATGGTGGTGGTTTCTTCGCGCCCGTTGTGTCCACCTGCTTCAAAACCCTCGGCTACAATGGCATCTACTCCGGCATCCTCGCATTTTTTTGCAAACTTAGTATTGGCGATCACATGAGCTACTTTCAACCCCAGGTCTTTCATACGGGCTGTGTATTTAGCCGGATTGCCGGCAGAGGTAAATACAATGGGAACACCTTCTTCTACTATGGCTTTCAGATGAGCATCCACATCGGCATAAAGCAGTGGCAGGTTTACTCCAAAAGGTTTATCGGTATGTTTTTTTACCATACGTATGTTTTCACGCAGTACATCGGGGTACATAGAGCCTGCACCGAGCAACCCCCACCTTGTATTATAGGGTATTGTATATCAAATAGTTTACAAATTCTGTTATTATTGTTGTCCATGCCTTTTATTCCCAAGATGAATGTTGTACTTGTTTACAAACTTATTCCAAGTTTTATTTCTACATCGCGTTTATAGAGCCTGCCAATAGGTAGCGATTTCCCATGTATTTCAATTTCGTTTTTTGAATACGATTTTATTTTTTGTATAGAGACTATATACGATTTATGAATTCTTACAAATTCGGTATCGGGCAGGGTCTCTTCAAAAAAAGAAATGGGCTGCTTGGTTTTGATTTCGCTTGTGGATGTGTGCAAGATGGTGTATTCCCTGAAACTTTCGAGATATAGCACTGTAGACAATTCTATTTTTACGGTTTTATAATTTTCCTTAACAAAAATGGTTGAGATGTGAGCCATCTCTTTGACTGGGGGCACTATAGGCTGAACTTGCACAGGTGGCGTGGGAGCGGGAATATCAGTAATTTTTTTACTTTCAATCACCCTGTTTATTGTTTTTATGAATCGTTCGAATGTGATAGGTTTGAGCAGATAATCAAAAACTTCATGCTCGTAGGTTTCTACCGCATATTCGCGAGAGGCAGATGTAACTATGACAATAGGTTTTTTTTTGAGTATTTTCAAAAATTCTAACCCCGACAATTCAGGCATATTTATATCCAGAAAAATAACATCCACGGTTTTATCCTGATTTTTTTGGAGAAAATCAAGTGCACACAATGCATCGTTGCATGAATAAGCGATGGAAAGATCGGGCATTTTTCTGATAAAAGTTTCCAGTACTTTTATTGCCAGAGGTTCATCGTCCACAAGAAGGCAATTGAGCAGCATTTTTGATAGTTATTTATATGCGAATGTATTTATTTTTTTTGAATTACTCAAAAATGCCAATATAATATTTAATACATTATATGTCAACTATTTGAGTTGTATAGAAAGATCAATCCTGAATGTATTTTCATCGAACGAAAAATTGAGCTCATGCTTGCCGGGATAGAGCAAACTGAGCCTCTTGTGCACAGTAGTGAGTCCCGCCGAAAGTGTGAGTAGGCTATTGTTAATAATTGCTTTAGTATTGTTTTCGACCCGCAAATGGAAATGAGATTGTTGCAGTTTAATGGTTATATTTATCCAAGGGTCACGTATGGTAGCTGCGCCATGTTTAAAAGCGTTGTCAATGAATGGCAAAATAAGCAAGGGTGAAATAGATTCCTGCAAATTGTCGATGTTTATTTCTTGCTTCAACTTTAGCCTATCGCCATATCTTTTTTGTTCGAGTTTCAGATAGCTCGTGTATACTTCCAACTCACGCTGAAAACTAACATGAGGCTGGGTATATTCGTAAAACAGATACCTGAGCAAGTTGGCCAAGTCAGTCACCATTTCAGGAGCTTCATCAGATTTTATGAGTGTAAGCGAATACAGGTTGTTGAGTGTATTCATCAAAAAATCAGGATGGGTTTGTGTTTTCAGAAATTTGAGTTCCGTTTCCAGATTGGCGACTGAGCGTTCGAGCTCCATTCTGGTTTTACGCAGATTTTGCCTCACCAAATGGAAAAAACCTCCGGTGAATGCCATGGCCAGATTTACAGAAATGATGGTAAGCAAATGAAAGGGAGTTATATCTGAGTATATACCTGCCATATCAGCACTGGCAAGCACATACTTGAGTAAATACTCACCTATACTTATTACAGTAAGCAATCCGACTAATAAGTATGAAAACGAATTGAGATTGTTGCGAAGCAAATACTTGTCGATAAGCCTGTATACGACCACATAAAAAAACAAAATCCGGAAAGGGATGGTGATGATAAACGCCTGCAACAATTCCAAAGTCAGTTCCGAAAAAGGACGCTGTGCTACGTAATAAATATCGATATAAGTGATGCCCGTAAGCAGTATATAAAACAGCCAGAAAGACAGATGCAATACCCATTGGTATTTATGTGTAAGAAAGCATTTTTCGAAACAAGCCAGTGGCATATTACTATATTATATTAAAATGTAAAGAACATATAAGTGTGCTCCGGAATTGTAGATAATTGTATAAGCTGAGATACTAATATTTAATAATTGCAAAACTAACACAAATATGTAACTATCTATCATACAGCGACAATCTTTTTTATTTTTTTGTTTAAAAGTATTTGAAGGGGCATGTATAGATCTGTTATACAATAGTTAGTCTACAAACAGACGAAATTTGAGTACAAATGTTGTAAAACATAATTTGGGTGTTGTTTATTGACGATATCATGCTATAGATAGAGAGAGCTTGTTTTCAGGAAACCGACCCAATATATTTGCTAAAGTTAATTCGAACGAGAATTAACAAACTAAGACGAAAAAAATATAACCATACATTAACTTAACTTTAAAACGAAGATGAAAAGAATGAAATTATTTGCTTACGTAGCAGTAGCAGCAATGTTCGGAATGGTTTCCTGCAATACACAGGAAGACGCAATGGTAACCAATGTGGAACAAAATTTGGAAGTAAGCGCAAGCGATAACGGAAGAATAATACCAGGCCAGTACATAGTTGTTTTCAATGAGGGAGTATATGACACTCAATTGAAATCAGTAGGCAACGATTATGATTCAAGAACCAAAGCTATGCGTGGCGAAGTAGAAAATTTCTTTTCAAGCATCAACCCTAATAAAGCCCTTCCTGAAATACCTTATGTATACGGTACCACAGTAGTTGGTTTCGCAGCCAGACTTGATGACGCTACTCTCGAACTTGTACGTAAAGATGCAAGAGTTAAATATGTTGAGGCTGACCGCATCATATCTATAGGAACTCCTAACGTTGAAGTAGGCGTAAAAGCCCAAACTGTACCTTGGGGTATAACCCGCGTAAATGGTGGTGTAGATGCTACCGGTAAAGTAGCTTGGGTTATTGACTCTGGTATTGATTTGGATCACGCTGATCTAAACGTAGATGTGGCTCGCAGCAAAACTTTCGTACTGCGTACAAAAAGTGCTGATGATGAGAATGGTCACGGTACACATTGTGCTGGTACTATAGCTGCCAAAAACAACACTGTAGGTGTAATAGGTGTGGCTGCCAACGCTACAGTAGTTGCAGTTCGCGTTCTGGACAGAAGAGGTAGTGGTTCAAACAGTGGTGTGATAGCTGGTGTAGACTATGTAGGTGCTACTGGTAAAGTAGGCGATGTAGCTAACATGAGTTTAGGTGGTGGCGTATCTACTGCTCTTGACGCTGCTGTGGTAGCTGCCGCTTCTAAAGGTGTTATATTCTGCCTTGCTGCCGGTAACGAAACCGACAATGCCAACAACCACTCACCTGCACGTGCAAACGGTAACAATGTTTACACTATATCTGCTTCAGATGCGAGTGACAAATTCGCTTCTTTCTCAAACTTTGGCAACCCTCCTGTAGATTATTGCGCACCGGGTGTTAGCATCTACTCTACATACAAATCCGGTGGATATGCAACTTTGAGTGGCACTTCAATGGCTACCCCACACGCTGCCGGTGTATTCTTGCTCGGCGCAGCTAGAAATGGTGGTTATGTTAAAAGTGACCCAGACGGAAACGCTGACCCAATCATAGTACACTAATATTAACCATAGAATTATAATCTCTGAGGGCTGAAAAATTTCAGCCCTTTTTTTTTGCCGTTTTTGAAAATCTGAATTTTGCTGATGGCTATATTCATTCATTTCTAAAAGATTAAAGATGTCTTCCCATACCTGCAACGTACTATTTACGCATACCCAAAAAATTAATTAGCAAATAAATTCATACATATTCAATCAATTTCGTTTGGTGAAGCAGAATAGTTCAAGAAACGCGGATGATGCTGATTTTCAAACGCTGACAGAAGCAGATTTTTAATAATTAACAGGGTAGTTTACATCAGCGTTTAGCCGTGTGCCACTACAAAGCAAACGATATTGATATAGCAAAATATTACGAAAAAGTATATTGGAAAACTCACTCAAATACTAAGAATAAAAAAACCTGAACTATATATTCGTCTTATTTCATCCCCTTTCTTTTCCATAAAAATATGAGATTCCATTGGGTACATCGTCGTAAGTAACAACATCTTTGTGCTTGTGGAACTGTAAATAACTTAGTAGGCCAAAATCGCCGGAACACATGCCTGTATGCATGAGCAAGGTTCCGGCAAAGGTAATACTCCATAATTGACTGGTGGTGCCAATGCAATGAGAACAAACTCCTTACGATTGGCAACAAATTTATCGGCTAGGGCCATGAAATATAACTTACGTAGATTGGCGGCATAGGATGTATTCGTAGCCCCCTGCCACCTGTATGCCAATACGTGTATATACTCATGCACAGGAAGTAGTGCAAATGCTAATACCAAACCGTAACCCAAATGCGTGAAGCGCTCGTCAAATGCATATTCCGGAAAACTATAGTCTACCACAATGAGATACACCACCAAAGCAAGTAACAACAAATTACTTATGTAATAAAATACTGAATAAAAGGTCAACTTTTTCATATAGGTTTGAATGAATGGCACCAAATCTTGGTGTCCAAGCTCGTCCATCAAAACATACCCATTTTGCAAGAGTTCCTCGGGCTTTAATTTCATGTG
>JAIFMY010000194.1 GCA_020048155.1 Bacteroidota bacterium | reverse complement strand
GCTGAGCTTATTGTGCGTGAGTATCAGGAGATATTTGGCGACGATTACTATCTGGAACTCATGCGCCACAAGACCAATAATCCGGAAATAGATGCTGATACTTTTGCAAAACAGGAAATTGTAAATGCTGGACTTATTGAGCTAAGCAAAAGAACCGGTGTAAAACTTATTGCTACAAACGATTCACATTTTACCAATCGCGAAGACGCCAAAGCGCACGATATTTTGGTGTGTCTGAGCACTGGAAAAGACTTAAACGACCCTACTCGACTCAAATACACAGGACAGGAGTACCTCAAAACTCCCGATGAAATGGCTGCATTGTTTGCCGATGTTCCTGAAGCTTTGGCTAATACGCTTGAAGTTGCCGAAAAAATTGAATATTATGATTTGGATTCTCCTCCCATCATGCCCAATTTTCCAATTCCAGAGCCTTTTACCGATCCCAATGAATATCTGAGACATATTGCTTATTTAGGGGCCGAGCGTAAATTTGAGGAAGTAACCCAAGTTCATACCGAAAGACTCGACTTTGAATTGGAAACCATAAAGAAAATGGGTTTTCCGGGGTATTTTCTTATAGTTTGGGACTTCTTGAAAGCTGCACGCGAGTTGGATGTTGCTGTAGGTCCTGGGCGGGGTAGTGCAGCTGGAAGCGCTGTAGCATACTGCTTGGGAATTACCAATATAGATCCGATTAAGTACGATTTGCTTTTTGAAAGATTTCTGAATCCTGATCGTATTTCAATGCCCGATATTGATATCGACTTCGACGAAGAAGGGCGTGAACGCGTGCTCGATTGGGTAGTGAATAAATATGGTCACGAAAAAGTGGCTTCGCTCATCACCTTTGGTAAAATGGCTCCCAAAATGGCCATTCGCGATGTGGCAAGGGTTCTCCAGTTACCCTTGCAGGAGGCAGATAAGTTGGCTAAGTATATTCCTGAGAAACCTGATATTTCTTTCAAAAAAGCATACGAAGAATCTGCTGAGCTCAGAGAAGCCAAAAGTAATGGTTCTGAATTGGTAAAAAGTACTCTATTGCTTGCCGAAACCCTTGAAGGTTCCATCAGGCACACAGGTACCCATGCATGCGGCATCATCATTGGCCGCGACGATCTTACGGATCATATACCGGTGAGTAGCAACAAAGACTCTAACTTGCTTGTAACTCAGTTTGATGGAAAGCACATTGAAGATGTAGGAATGCTCAAGATGGACTTTCTTGGCCTCAAAACACTTTCTATCATCAAAGATGCTGTACAGTTTATAAAGGAATCCGAAAACGTTGATTTAGACGTGGACAAACTTCCTCTTGATGATCCCAAAACTTTTGAGATTTTTGCCAAAGGCGAAACTACTGCCATATTCCAGTTCGAGTCCGACGGGATGAAGAAATACATGAAGGCTTTGCAGCCCAACAGGCTCGAAGACCTAATCGCTATGAATGCTTTGTATCGCCCGGGACCTTTGGAGTACATTCCGTCTTTTATTCGCCGTAAGCATGGCAAAGAGCCTATTTCGTACGATTTGCCCATCATGGAAGAAACCCTGAAGGAAACGTATGGCATCACCGTATATCAGGAGCAGGTTATGATCCTGTCGCGTGTGATGGCTGGCTTCACTCGCGGGCAAGCCGACTCGTTGCGCAAAGCTATGGGTAAGAAGATAAAAGCCATGATGGACGATTTGAAGGTGAAGTTTGTGGATGGCTGCAAAAACAATGGACTCGAAGAAGAAAAGGTGCTGAAAGTATGGGCAGACTGGGAAGCTTTTGCAAATTATGCATTCAACAAATCACACTCTACTTGTTATGCATTTCTGGCTTACCAGACCGCCTATATAAAAGCGCATTATCCGGCTCATTTCATGGCTGCTGTATTGAGCAGAAATCTCAATGATATAAAGAAGATTACCACCTTTATGGATGAATGCAGAAGGGCTGGTATTAACGTGCTTGGCCCCGATGTAAACCAAAGTGGCATAAAATTTACTGTTGGAAAAAACAGCGTAGTACGTTTTGGTATGGCTGCTATTAAGGGCGTAGGCGAAGCAGCAGTGGAGCATATTATAGCTGAAAGAAATAGAAATGGGGAATTTAAAGATATTTTCGATTTTGTAACCCGTGTAGATACTCATATAATAAACAAGCGCAACCTTGAAGCGCTCGCACTTTCGGGGGCGCTCGATTGCTTTACCGATGTGAAACGAAGCCAGTATTTTGCTTCTGTATCCGGTGATGAATCTTTTGTAGATGCTTTGCTTCGTTTCGGAACAAAAATAAAAAACCTGCACGAAATGAATACCCAGAGTTTGTTTGGTTCTTCCAACAATGGTACCATTGTAAAACCTGCTATTCCTGCAGTGGAAGACTGGAACAAACTAGAACGCCTCAACAAAGAGAAAAACCTCATAGGTATTTATCTTTCGGCACATCCACTCGATGAGTTTAAACTTGAAATTGATACTTACTGCAATACCACTTTGTCAGAATTTGCTGAGATAAAGGATTTGGTGTCCCGCATGGAAGGTAAAGATATAAAGATTGCGGGTATAGTGACTGAGGCGGCTGAGCGGACTACCAAAACCGGTAAACCTTACGGGGTACTTACTATCGAAGATTATTCAGATAGCTATAAACTTACTCTTTTCAACAATTATATCGATTTTAAAAAGTATTTTACAGTTGGGTACAGCCTACTTATTGAGGGCCGATTGAAAAAACGAAATCCGGACCCTGAGTCTGAATGGGAGTTTAAACCCGACAAAATGACTCTGCTGCATGAAGCAAAAGCGAAAATGATAAAAAGTGTAGACGTAAAACTTCGTATCAATGAACTTACTCCTTCTCTGATTGACGAATTGGAAGCCAAGGCAAAAAACAATAAGGGCGATGTAATGCTTCAGTTTATAGTATATGATCCCGAGAATGAGAAAATTTGGGTCCGGCTTATGAGCCGGGCATACAAAGTTGGCCTTTCGCCTGAGTTTATCGAGTTTCTGAATCATCATCCTGCTATTGAATACAAAGTATATTAACAGAGTTTAACCCATTATGTGGAAAATTATTTTTCAGACAATATATCTTGCGTATCTTGGTAGACGAAATTAGTAGAAATACAAGTGTTTCGATTTCAGTGTAATCTGATTTAATAATAAATAATTAAATAAAATTGTCATGACGCTAGAAGCTACAGATTCAAATTTTGATGAATTAGTAATCAATTCAGATGTTCCTGTTATTGTTGACTTTTGGGCTGAGTGGTGTGGTCCATGCAGGGTCATTGGGCCTATCATTCACGAGCTTGGTAATCAGTACGAAGGGAAAGCCAAAGTTGTTAAAGTGGATGTTGATAACAATCATGAAGTCTCTAATAAGTTCGGAATTAGAAATATTCCTACTGTTCTTTTTTTCAAAGGCGGTAAAGTGGTAGACAAACAGGTTGGTGCAGTGCCCAAATCTGTTCTCGAAAAAAAATTGGTAGCATTGCTTTAATTTTTAGTTCATTTCAAAAGAGGTTCTGCGCCTTATTCTGTTTGTGCAAATATTCTGTCTATCGTGGTTGGTAATCTGTGTATGTTGCCGGAAAAAAGCGAAGTGAACCTCTTTTATTTTTAAATTCCATCATGGATAGTATTTCTGATATAATAGAACTTCAGGAGTTTGACAATCTGGAACTTATAGCCCGACAAGTAGTTGAGGGTTTTATAACCGGATTGCACAAAAGTCCATTTCATGGCTTTTCAGTTGAATTTGCTGAGCATCGGATATACAATCAGGGTGAGTCAACCAAACACATAGACTGGCGCTTGTTTGGCCGCACCGATAAGCTTTTTGTAAAAAGATACGAAGAGGAAACAAACCTGAGGTGTCATATACTCATTGATACTTCACCAAGTATGCTATTCCCTTTTTCTGAGCCCAAATTGCAGAGTAAGCTTGCATTTTCTGTGTACGCAGCCAGTGCGCTGTCGTACCTGATGCGCAGGCAGCGCGATGCAGTGGGGCTTGCCACTTTTTCAGACAAGGTAGACGTTTTTACTCCCGCAAAGGTAGCCATTTCACATGCCAAACTTATTTATCACGAGTTGAGCAAATTGCTGAATTATACCCTAAATACCAACATCAACAATCCTCCGCAGCCTACTGATTCGCTTATTGCTGAGTCATTAAACAATCTGGCTGAGCGTATGAATAAACGCTCGTTGGTAATTATTTTCAGTGATATGTTTTATACCGGTGCCGGCACTAATCTGTTCAATGCGCTGCAACATTTGAGGTACAACGGACACGAGGTTATTCTGTTTCATGTTACCTACAAGCAGTACGAGAATCTGCTCAATTACAAAAACAGGCTATATCGGTTTATCGATCTCGAAACCGGTGCCACTTTTAAACTCAATCCGAATGAGATAAGGGAGCAATATATATCTGAAACCACTGCATATATTCAGGAGCTAAAACTGAAGTGCGGGCAGTTTCGTATAGATTTTGTGGAGGCAGATGTTGCCAATTCTTTTCGCGATGTTTTGGTTCCCTATTTGCTGAAACGCGGGAAGCTTTTTTGACCCACCTTTTCTATTTTCCTATTTTTCTATTTTTCCTTTGTGAAGCCTTTCCCATTTTTGGCTTGGACACTTATCAGTTTTTTGCATAATCATGCATTTGCCTCATATTTAAAGTAGTGTGTTTTATGAACATATATACTGCCTTGAATTTCAATACTGTATAATTTGGGCTATATTCAATCCTTTATTATTGTTAAGTTTCTATCTTGTTGTTGTTATTGATAATGAGGAATGTATGTTCTAACGAAAATACTTGAACTTTTCGAATTCGGGCTAAAATATAAAAACCGACTGTTCAGGTCGGTTTCTGTATTTTACTTCAGTGAGGTTTTTACAATCCCAGTACATTTTCGTCGTTTGAGTCAGATTGGTATGCCCTGCATTGAATAGCAACATCGGGGTACGATTTTGCAAATTTCTTGTATTTCGATAGTTTGAATTCGCGGCTATTGAATTTGGTTTCTACGGCTCGTCCTTCAAGTTTGTGATTTATCATTACAAAATCTACTTCGTTTCCATCTGCAGTGCGCCAGTAGTTTATTTGCCGTTCTTCGTACATCATTCTTAGTCTGATGTATATGTAATTTTCTATAAGTTGATGTCTGTCAAGTCTTTCTATAATTGGTAGGAATTGTTTTAATAAAACGTTTCTGAGGCCTAAATCGTTGAAATAAATTTTTGGCATTTTCTTCAACTCTTTCTTTATCTGCGAGTAGAAAGGTTTTACCAAAGAAATATGATAGTTATCGGCCAAAATCTGAATATAATTTTCGATGGCTGTAATACTTAGTTGCAAACTAGTTGATAACTCACTCATATTTACTAAATCTCCGGTTTTGTAGGCCAGTATTGAAAGTAGCTTATACAATTTCTCAGAGTTTTGTATATGGGCTTCGTATATATCTTGTTTTATGTGCGTTGTAGCCAAATCTTGCAATATTTCTTCCTTTTGCTCATTGGTTTCGGCCAATACTACATCCGGGTAGCCGCCATATGTCAGATATTCGTTGAAATGCAGTTCAAGCTTTTTGCGCTTGTATGTGCGATGCTCCTTATCTTGTTGTATTTCAATCCATTCCTTCACAAGATTAGTATATCCTTTAAATTGTAGAAACTCTTCAAAATCAAGTGGATACAACGGTGCGATTTCAACTATTTTTCTGAATTGTGGATTGAGCATGAGCGGATCATAAAAGTTGGTACCGCTGGTAGCTACTATCTTCAGTTTATCGTTGAATTGTTTGAAAAGATGTATCATAAAATCATCTGGATGTGCCAGATAATGAATATCATCTATTAGTAAATATACTTTTCTTTCTTCGGGATCAGGTATATGGTGAAAAATATTTTCTGGGTCGCGGTTCAGGGAGTCAATAAGAGCTGTGTCTTTAAAATTCAACCTGAATACGGGCACTTTTCTTTTTGCGAGTTCAGCGTGTAGCTGTTTGAGAACGGTGGTTTTGCCTACTTGTCTTGCACCTGCAACTATGGTGTACTCCAGTTTATCGATATCGTCTCTCAGACGATCGTTTATTTTTCGCTTTTGGATTTTACTATCTAAGTTCATTGTGGTTGGATATTATGAAATAATGCTTTTACAAATTTCAGACCAAGAATGCGAAGGGTTTTTGAGGGGCATACAAATATATTAATTTTATTTGTTTAATAAAACTGTTTAATCAATAAATTTCACTTTTATATAACACCTTTATCGGTTTTTGTTTTCGTTAGTATATTTTCGTTTTCTTCCTCAACTTGTTGCTTTGTAACATTTATTGTACAATTTGCAACTTCTGCTACATGCAAGTTAGCGTTTCTTTTTATACAAGTCTACTGAATGGTCAAGGTGTTTTATTTACCCTTTTTTGTACTATATATGATGCATTGGTAATTAAAGCTATTAATAACCAGTAAAATAAACAAATTTAATAAACAATTACTATAAGTTATTATTTTCTAAAAAATACAATAAATATAAAATATCAAATAGTATACCAAATTGTAAACGCTTGCACTATGCCTTTTGTGCAGATCTGAACCTAAATATCGGCTTTGAATCTTTTTTTATCTGCAAGCTTGCAACTCTATTGCTTTTCACAAATCTATATCACCAAAATATGACTTGTTTACATATGTACTCTCTTTTCATGCTTATCAAATACCAAAATAATACTTCTCAATTAAATCTTATTTTCAAATATGTTAGTGTTTCATATCAAAATTCTTCATTTTTGTATGGTATAACGTTTGATGTAACATTCACCTAAAACGGGGTGTATATTTCTAATTTTTAATTGGGTTTTTATGCAAATCACAAAATTTATTCCGTTTTATATTTTGTTTATTGTTTGTCCTTTTTCTCAAACTTTTAGTCAGAATTTTATAGAGCCACTCTCCATTGATTCAATCATGATGGGTGATAAATTTGTTGGTTTTCTGCCCGAAGATGTAGAATGGGACTATAATTCCCAGAATATTAATTTTACATGGAACCAGGATAACACAAGTAGAGATTCTTATTCTTTTTCTTTGAGTAGCGATAAGATAAAAAAACTTTCGGCATTCGAGAAAAGCTCTTTATTACCCACTCGTCTGGTTTACAATAAAACTAAAGACAAAGCCCTGTTTACCAAGGCAGGAATGTTGTATTTGCTCGAAGTTAAATCTCGATGAAACGAAAGTTATTTTTCAGCAAGGCAATAGCTTATTTAGTTTGAATCTGCGCGAGGGTGGGGTAGAGCAATTGGCTAATGTAATTGTGGGAACACGTAATAGTGCAGCTAATTACGCCCAAACGGATACCGAAAAATGGCTTATTTCGCAGCAAATATATCTGTTTGAGTCTTTCAAAGAGAATAAAGCGGATATTAAAAATGAAAACGTACCCAATGCCTTTGACCGCACAGTGGCCGATATTACTGTATCAGATGGTTTTTTGTCATCTATAAAAGCGTCGCCCGATTTGCGTTTTATTTTTTATACCGTTGCTACTGGTGATGAGGGCAAAGATACCGAGATGCCTGGTACAGGAAGTTCTGAGAGCATAGGCATGGTGTATGATAGAATTGAGAAAAAGAATTATAGTTTGGATCTGAATGGCTTGACTGGAATTACTGATTTTCCTTGGTTTGTTAAGGATTCTGCTGGTATACGCTCTGTAGATATAGGTGAAATTCAATGGTCGCCTGATGGTAATCAAAATTTTATACAATTTCGTAGCTATGACAATAAGGATCGCTGGATTGCTTCGGTTGATTTATTTACAGGGAAGCTTACAGTACTCAATAGGCAGACTGATACTGCATGGATTGCAGGACCTGGTATAAGTGGCTGGGATGCTAGTGGCGATGCAGGTTGGCTCGCCGATTCTAAAACCATTTGGTTTCAGTCTGAAGCTAGCGGATATTCACATATTTATACTTACAATACCCAAAGCAAACATTTAAAGCAAATTACATCCGGCAATTTTGAGGTTTCGGATGTAGTGCTGTCTCCTAATGGGGAATATTGGTATTACTTGGCAACTCCGGAGCATCCGGGTATTCAGAATGTGTACCGGACTCCTGTGGCCGGAGGTAATCCTGAGAAAATGACAAGTCTGAATGGAGGAAGTTCGTTTTATTTGTCACCCGATCAAAAATGGATTGCCTTATTGCATTCTAAAGCCAACCAACCTTGGGAAATATACCTGCAAGCCAACAAGGCGGGTTCTGTAGCACGTAGGCTTACACATTCTACCACCAAAGTATTTGACTCGTACCAATGGATGGTGCCTGATTTTGTAACGGTACCTGCTTCAGACGGGTTACCCATTTATAGCCGATTGTATAAGCCTGCTGAAGGAAAATCTAATGGTGCTGCAGTTATTTTCGTGCATGGTGCCGGGTATTTACAAAATGCTCATCAGTGGTGGAGCAATTATTATCGTGAGTATATGTTTCACAATTTGCTCGTAAGTATGGGTTATACAGTACTCGATATGGACTACCGGGGGAGTGCTGGATATGGCCGCGACTGGCGTACTGGTATATACAGGCATATGGGAGGAAAAGATCTTTCGGACCATGTGGATGGGGCTAAATGGTTGGCCGCGAATCACCAGATTGATGCCCATCGCATTGGCATGTATGGAGGCTCATATGGTGGATTCATTACCCTGATGGCTATGTTTACCCAACCTGATGTGTTTGCGTGTGGTGCTGCCTTGCGCTCAGTTACAGATTGGGCGCACTACAACCACGGATACACTGTGAATATACTAAATACCCCAGTAAATGACAGTATAGCATATGTACGGAGTTCTCCCATATATTTTGCTGAAGGGTTGAAAGGGAATTTGCTGATGTTGCATGGTATGGTCGACGACAATGTTCAGTTTCAGGATATAGTGCGGTTGAACCAGCGACTCATTGAACTTAGAAAGGAAAATTGGGAATTGGCTGTATATCCGATAGAGCCTCATGGTTTCAAAACGCCAACAGGGTGGGCCGATGAATATAAGCGTATTTTCAATCTCTTTGAAGAAAATTTATTAACAAAATAGTACGTTTTCGTACACTTGGTGTATCGTTACCGTATACTATTTTCAATCAATCGTTTCATTATTAGCTTTGTAATTGCTTGAAATATTGTAGTATACCTGATTGGTACATAATGTGTATATAATACGTATTTTTGCATGAAATGCTGAATAATAGCCTAATCACAAAATATAAATTAAGTATGTTTAAAAAGATTCCAGCCCTGATAGTTTTTATAACGATTTTGGTACCCACTTTTGCTCAAACTCCATGGACGCTAGAAAGATGCGTTATGTATGCTTTTGAAAATAATATTCAAATAAAGCAAAGCCTCATAAATGCACAAATAACCAAAAATGCGCTGTTGCAAAGCAAAGCCAGTATATTGCCCGATTTGAATGCGGGTGCCGGTTATAATTTTAATTTTGGTAGTTCAGTTGACCCCTTTACTTATCAGTTCACCGAAAACAATGTGCAATCTTTCAACGCCAATATTTCATCTTCGCTCAATCTGTTCTCCGGGTTCAGAACCTATAACAGCATACAGCGCGATAAATTTAATTGGCTAGCTCAAATGTCTAACGTGGACAGAATAAAGAATGATATTTCTCTCAATATAGCTATGGCTTACCTCAATATATTGTTTACCCAGGAAATGGCTGCAAATACTGCTCGCCAGGCTGAAGCAATACGTTTGCAAATGGAACGTTCTGAAAAGCTAATGCAAGCAGGAAGTATAGCCAGGGGCAATTATTTAGAGGTTGTCTCACAAGCAGCTACAGAGGAGTTACAGCTGGTAAATGCTCAAAACAATTATCGCGAAGCCATACTTACTATGATTCAGTTGCTTGAACTCGATTCTACCGCTGGTTTTTCAGTGGCCAATCCTATGCTCGATAGCCTTACTTTCTCACCTATACTGCCTAATATCGATGATGTATTTGCACTTGCACAAGGTATGCCGCAGGTGAAAGTAAGCGAGTATAACCTTGAATACAACAAGCGTAGCCTCAGAATTGCCAGAAGCTACGCCAGCCCAAGTCTGGCACTCAATGCATCATATGGAACCGGCTACTCCGATTCTCGCAAATTGTATGAATTATTGCCTGGTACCGTTGTTCCGATAGAAAAGGAATATCCGTTTTCAGATCAGCTGAATGACAATATTAGTACTACCTTTGGGATCAGACTTAATATACCTATTTTCAATAATTTACAAGTACATGCAGGGGTTTCGAATGCAAAACTGAATATTGCAAATGCTGAATTGCAATTGCAGGCTACCAAAAATCAGCTATACAAAGAAATTCAGGCAGCTCATGGCGATGTAATGGCAGCGCAGGTAAAATACAGGGCTGCCCAAGAAGCTTTGAAAGCTTCCAGTGAATCGTTTGTGTACACGCAACAAAAATTTGAAGTCGGTATGCTGAATGCTTTAGACTATAACAACGCCAAAAATGCTCTTATGCGCGCTGAATCTGAACTTTTACAAGCTAAGTACGATTATATTTTTAAGTATAATGTCCTCAATTTTTATAGCGGATTACCAATTCGATTCAATTAAATTGTAATACCCGAAAACATAGTTAAATAATACAAAATCATTACTATAAATGAAAAATAAGAAAAAACTGATTTATCTGGGTTCAGCTTTGTTGCTGGCCATTATTTTATTAGTAGTTGGAAAAAAGGCCGGTTGGTTTGGCGAAAGGTATCTGCTCGAAGTATCTGTAGAAGCACCAATCCTCAGAACCATTACTGAGACCGTTACTGCGAACGGGAAAGTTCAACCTCAGATGGAAGTTAAGTTGAGTGCAGATGTATCGGGTGAAATTGTTGAACTTACTGTGCTCGAAGGCCAGAAGGTAACCAAAGGCCAATTATTGGCTAAAATAAAACCTGATATATACCAAAGCTCACTCGAAAGGGCTGAAGCTGCTCTCAATGGTGCACGTTCAAATTATAGCAATGCCAAGGCTCGCCTCACACAAGTCGAAGCCCAATATAATCAAGCCAAAAGAAGTTTTGACCGTAGCAAGAAACTTTGGGAACAAAAGACCATTTCCGACTCAGAATACGAACAAGCATTGTCTGGATTCGAAGTAGCCGAAGCTGAGTTAGAAGCTTCAAAACAAAACGTAAAATCGGCCGAATATCAGGTAAATAGCGCTGTAGCTACAGTGAACGAAGCCAAAGAAAACCTTCAGAAAACCGTGATATATGCCCCTATGAGTGGCACCATTTCCAAACTAAATGTAGAATTGGGCGAAAGAGTTGTAGGAACTATGCAAATGGCTGGTACTGAGGTAATGCGTATTGCAGATCTGAACCAAATGGAGGTGACGGTACAAGTAAATGAAAATGATATAGTACGCGTGGATTTGGGTGATACTGCCCTCATCGAGATTGATGCTTACCTCGGACAAAAATTTAAAGGGCTAGTTAGTGAAATTGCGAACTCTGCTACTTCAAGTGGCCTGAGTGCTACTGATCAAGTAACTAATTTTGAGGTAAAAATACGAATACTACCTGAATCTTATAAGCATTTAAATACGAATAATTTGCCGGAATTTTATCCTTTCAGACCCGGTATGTCTGCAACCGTTGAAATTCAGACCAACACCAGGGTTCGTGTGCTTACTGTCCCTATTCAGGCTGTTACAGTAAGAAATGACTCTACAGGTACTTCTAGTGTTACAGATATAAGCACCATGAATGAAGAAGATTCGGGTGAACCTAAAAAAGAGGATGCCAACAAAACCGATGTTACTGAAGTGGATGAAGCCAAAGAAGTGGTGTTTGTTGCTGAGGGTGATATGGCTAAAATGTATTTCGTAAAAACTGGTATACAAGACAATTTGTATATCGAAATCTTGAGTGGCCTTCCCGATAGTGTTTCTGTGATTGTGGCTCCTTATACTGCAATTTCGAAAAAACTTAAGGTTGATACCAAAATAAAGGTTGTGGACAAAGAGAAACTATTTTCACAAAATAAGGACAAAGAATAATTTTCTGATTATAGTATAATAATTAGTATAAAAATCCCTTGTGAAGGCTTTTCTATGCCTCTGCAAGGGTTTTTTTATAAGGGCGAAGGTTTGTGCTTTGTGTGTTTTCGTCTACCTTTGAACCTTATTAATTTTTGGTTATGAAACAGTATATTGAAGTATCTTTTAGTGTATCCAACCTGCAGTCCGATGTGCGGGATTGGGTTGCTTCTGAACTGATGGAAGCTGGATTTGAAGGTGTAGTAGAAGAAGGCAATGATATAAAAGCTTACATAGAAGAGCTTCTGTTTTCTTTAACTGAGTTTAATGAGTTTTCGATTTGGCAATCTATTGGATTTAAGCCAAGCATACATATTTCACCTGTAGAGAATAAGAACTGGAACGAAGAGTGGGAAAAAAATTATTTTCAACCCCTTGTCATTGGCAATTATGTAGCTATTAGAGCTCCTTTCCACCAGGAATATCCGGATGTAAAGCACGTGCTCACCATTGAGCCTCGCATGTCGTTTGGTACCGGGCACCACGATACCACATACCAAATGATGGAAAACCTGATGGGGATGAGGCTTCACGGCAAGCGAATACTCGATATGGGCTGTGGAACAGGTGTATTGGCAATTCTGGCTACTAAACTTGGCGCGAATGACATAGTGGCTATTGACAACGATAATTGGGCTTACCAAAATTCTATCGACAATGCACGTATGAATGATACTCCTAATATTGAGTTTTCATTAGGAGATGCTTCTCATCTTGAAAATCTACCGGCATTTGATATTATTCTTGCTAATATAAACAGAAATATCATCATAGCCGATTTGCCTTTATATACTCAAGTCTTGAAACCTGGTGGCGAACTTATTATCAGTGGATTTTATGAAATTGATATTCCTCGCATTTTTGTAGAGACTGATAGCTTGGGATACAAACTCATCACCAAAAAAGTGAGAAACAACTGGGCATGCCTTCATTTTCTATTGAATTGATATATAACTGGGTATGAGTGATTATACAGTTACCATTAAAGCCGATGGACAGCATCTTTTCAAACTTTGGAAATACAGGTGGGTAGAAGAGGTCTTGAACAAGAAAATGCCTTTAGCAAAGTACAGTTCTGAGCAAACCCGTTTTAGGAAAATGCATATTATTTTTACCGCATTCGACCAGTTCAGCCTTTCTTTCAAAGAAGACAAAATAAACCTGAAATCAAATGCTTCAACGCTTGAATGCCTTGTAAATATTGACTCTGAAACTTTGAAGGAAATTGATGCCGAGCAGGCCGGAGCGCTTATGCTCGAATACTTTGGCTTGGTTTTCGAAGGCTTATACGAAGACCCCTATTTTGATAAAACCAAATTTGTTGGCCACATACACAAAATACTTGACAGACTATGAATCGTTTTCCCGTAATTACTTGTAAGAAAGAAGCTGAACGCCCCATTCATAACCGCCACCCATGGCTGTTCTCAGGTGCAATAAAGCAAATGCCTGCCATTGAAAACGGCGAAATAGTTGAAATTCACCTCTTGGATGGCACCCTGGCCGGGTATGGTTTTTATGCACCCGGCAACCAGATTGCCGTGCGTATATTTGAATTTACCCGTACCGAAATCGATGTTCTTTCTGAAGAATATTGGTACACGAAACTTGCCAATGCATTTAGTATACGAAAAGAATACCTGATTTCTGAACAAACCAATTGTTTTAGGCTGATACATGCTGAGGGCGACTTTTTTCCGGGCATCATCGCCGATGTGTATGCCGATGTGGTGGTCATTCAGATTCTTATACAGGGGGTGGAAAAATTGTTGCCGCAATTGCTCAGCTCTTTCAATAAACTTGGTTTCATGCATGTGTATGCCAAAATGAAAGAAGTGTCTGAACGCATAGAAATGGTTTCCATTGCCAAAGGTTGGCTCACACCGGGGGAACATCCGGTGGAAATGGATGTGCTGGAAAACGGAAATACATTCAGGGTAAATATTGAAACTGGCCAAAAAACCGGATTTTTTCTGGATCAGCGAGACAGTCGCCTCTTGCTCAAATCTTTTTCGCACAACAAAACGGTACTCAATACTTTCAGCTACAGCGGTGGATTCTCTGTATATGCATTGCAGGGTGGTGCCAATATGGTTCATTCGGTAGATTCGTCGAGATCGGCCATTGAGATGTGCGAACAGAATGTAGCTATCAATGGATATGGCAGCGACCGACATCAGAGTTTTTGTTCAGATACTTTCGATTTTCTGAAAAGTGCTACCGAAAAATATGATGTAGTGGTGCTCGATCCGCCTGCATTTGCCAAAAGCGCAAAGGCTGTAGAAAGGGCTTCGCGTGGCTACAAGGAACTCAACCTTTCGGCACTGCGTATGATAAAACCCGGTGGAATATTATTCACCTATAGCTGTTCGCAAAAAATAGATAAGGACTTGTTTCGCAAAATAGTTTTTGGTGCTGCTGCGGATGCGCGCCGCAATGTGCGTGTATTGCATCAGACAGGCCACCCGATGGATCACCCCATCAATATTTTTCACCCCGAGAATGAATACCTGAAAGGGCTTGTTTTGCTGGTGGAGTAGAGGGATAGAAAACGGAACTAATCTCCTTCACTCCTTTTTCACGATTGTGAGCATCCTTTGTAGCGTGTGCTTGCGATAAACGAAGGAAATCAATTCACCCCAATCTCATCCTGAATCGGAAATCTTAAAAAATTGGGGTCTTTAAATTTGAATGGGAACGCGGATCAAACGAATCGAACTGATTGGAACCGATCAATACAAAAACCGTGTTCGATAGTTTAATCCGTTACATCCGTGTTTTGAGTGATTGAATGGGAACGCGGATTGAACGGATCAAACGGATTGGAACGGATCAATAGAAACTTTATAATAAAAAGACTATGGAATTATTGCATAAAGAACTAACAAATAAGATAATAAAATGCTTTTTTGAAGTGTACAACGAACTTGGATATGGCTTTTTAGAAAAGGTGTATGAAAATGCGCTTTTATATGAATTGTCGTTACATGGTATGATTGGTTTAAAACAAAAAGCAATTTTTGTAAATTATAAAAATCAACGTGTTGGTGAATATTTTTCGGATATATTAGTGGACGACAAAGTCATCATAGAGCTGAAAGCTACACCATTATGTCAAGAGCATGAATTACAGCTATTGAATTATTTGAGAGCAACTGATATTGAAGTAGGACTTTTATTAAGTTTTGGTAAAGAGCCTAAATTTATAAGAAAGGTTTTTGAGAATAAATATAAAGGGGGATTTAAAGCCAGTAATAGCACAGATACCGTTCAAGATTAATTGAATGGGAACGCTGATTGAACGGATAAAACGGATTGGTGCGGATCTATTATAAAACCGTGTTCATCTGTTCAATCAGTTGCATCCGTGTTTCTATTTGTGAACGGATCAAACGGATTGGAACGGATCAATACAAAAACCGTGTTTATCTGTTCAATCCGTTACATTCGTATTTCTATTTATTGAATGGGAACGCGAATCAAACGGATTGGAACGGATCAATACAAAATCCGTGCACATCTGTTCAATCCGTTACATCCGTGTTTCTATTTGTGAATGGGAACGAGGATCGAACGAATTAGAACGGATCAATACAAAAACCGTGTTCATCTGTTCAATCCGTTACATCCGTGTTTCTATTTAAATTTTAATTCCATTTACTTGTTCTCATCCACACAAAATCATTATATTTGGGTATTCAATACCAACATTTTGTTATGGGACGACAGATCAACTTTTTCATGATGCCCGAAGATGTTGCCGAACTCGATAAAAAGATAAAAGAATTGGGATTGGTGATTATTGACGATTGCATGCCTACTTCTTCAATTGTTGTTCATAAATCATTGCCTGAAACCCTTACCCATGCATCGTATTTTATATTACCTAACGAGCTTGAAAAAATAACCCTTACCCACTCAGAAAATCGCAAAGAGTATAGAGTTAATCAAATGCGTTCGCCTGCAATCGAATTTTCACATTCGATCATCATTACCGATACAAACAAAATGGCATCAGGCCGGTTCTATTACGATGCAATGTATTTTGATAAAAACAACGAATATATTTCTGTATCTGACGATTTGAAAAAATGTAACGATAAGCTATTCAATTGGTTCAAACGAAAATATCAAAATGGGTATAAAAATGGTATGTATATTTGCACCCATGCACAACATTGGATAAATCAGAACGATGCAAATTTAGTACTTGACCGGGGCGTTTATTTTCTAGTACCACAAAAAGCTGAGGTATGAATCCTTTCGGGAAAAAAGGGAACCCCGACCATCAATCGAAGATAGCTGAATTGATTGACGAACTTTTATCTCAATTAAAAAAAGGTTTTTCGCTGAAAAGGGAAGGGAAAATTGAAACGGAAGCCAATAAAAGCAGATATGGCGACATTGTTATTTATGATGAAAATAGGCTACCTACAGAAATACATCAAGTTGGACGTACCAACAAAAATGGCTCTCCTGTGGCGCGAGAACGCAAAGCGATGGAAGAAATAGAAAAAGCGCGAGGCATAAAAGTCATTTTTCATGCCCTGATTGCTTTAGTGATATTGGCACTCACCATTTTCATTACCAAAAATCTATAACTCACAAAATCATAAATAATACAAAATCCGTTCAGATCTGTTCAATCCGTTACATCCGTGTTTCTATTTATTCATTGGAACGCGGATCGTACGGATCAAACAGATCGGAACGGATCAAAACTTGAATAAAAAAGTACGTTTGTACTGTTCTCATCCACACAAAATCACTATATTTGGGTATTCAATACCAACATTTTGTTATGGGACGACAAATAAATTTTTTCATGATGCCCGAAGATGTTGCCGAACTCGATAAAAAGATAAAAGAATTGGGATTGGTAATACTTACTGAAACTATGCCAACAACTGAAATACAATTTCTTAATTCGGTTTCGGAACAATTTGAAACTCGTAAGTATTTAATAATGCAATCAGATACCACTAATATTCACTTTGATAATCTGCCTTTAAAGAAGCGATATTGGATCAATTCATTTCGCACACCTGTAATTGAAATTGACAATTCAGTTTTCGATACTAAGAACAATATATTGCACGAAGGTAGAATTTATTACGAAAAGCAGATTTTGGGAAATGATAATAAAAGCCATCCGATATCCATTGAATTACAACAAAAAGCCGACGAATTATTTAAATGGCTTCGTAAGAAACTTATAACAAAAAAAATAGCTCATTCATATCTATCTCCAAAGGCTCAAAATCAAGCCCTCGAATTAAATACTGAGCTACAAACCGGCTCAAACAACTCAATCAATGAATACTTAAAGAATCCTAAAGTTCATGTCGAAAAACATACCTAATCCAAACGGACGAAAAGGTAAGGATGATCATCAAAGCATGATGGAATCTATCTTCAAACAATTGCTGGATTTATTTCATCGGGTTAAAAAGGAAGGGAAAATTGATATATCAGACACTAAATATCGGTTTGGTGATATTGTTGCTTACGATGAAGATAACAGACTAATTGAAATACATCAAGTTGGACGTACAAACAAAGATGGCTCTCCTGTAGCGCGAGAACGCAAAGCGATGGAAGAAATAGAAAAATCTCGAGGCATAAAAGTCATTTTTCATGCCCTGATTGCTATAGTCATATTGGCACTCACCATTTTAATCATCATCTGACTTCGACAATGCGACATCTCTTATTTATTCTTTTGTTCTTTGTGCATCTGCCAGAGTTTGCTATAAACCTGAAATTTTACGTGTGCTGAGTTGATGGCTATTATCCAGCCGTACATGCCATCCAAAAAACCCAATTTGAGCACCAACTGGTGGAAAAATTTCCATGAAGGTTTTATTAACAGGTGAAATACATTTGCCTTTTTCCCTTTCTTGAATAATGCATTTGCCCTGATGTCCGAAAATTTGTTGCCTTGCTGCACGTGCTGGTTGATGGTGTAAAAAGAATAGTGCAGTAAATCTCCGCTCAGGTGAGCCAGTTTGCTATCGGCGTTCATGATAAACATATCGTGCGGATTTGTACCTCCCCAAGCGCCTTTTCTGCTATCCCACAGGCGCAATTTCGCATCGGGGTACCATCCGCCATGCTTTATCCATTTCCCGCAATAGTTGGTAAGTCGGTTGAATGAGTAGCCATCGGCATTCCAATTGTTTTTCGTTTGTTTTACCGATTCCAGAAGCTCACTGTTGAGCGCTTCGTCGGCATCGAGCGAGAGTATATGTGGGTAGGTTGCACAAGTGATGGCGTAATTTTTTTGCTCTATATGCCCCACAAAAGCATGTTCTACAAATTTTACTATTTTGAATCCCGTAGCTATTTCTTTGGTTTTATCGTTTGAAAATGAATCTACCACTACTATTTCATCAGCTATTGGAAGCACAGATTCTATGCAGCGTTTTATGTTTTTTTCTTCGTTGAAGGTGATGATTACCACTGAGATAGCTGGCATGTCAGATCTTTTTTTAGTATAATGTAAAAATGTAAAATTTTCTACTTAGCATCTGTAACGTCTATCACCTTAGTAATTTCCGGAGCAAATCGTTTGATGGATTGCTCTACGCCGGCGCGAAGGGTATTTATACTCATGGGGCATGTACTGCACGCACCCAGAAATTTTACTTTTACCACCATATCTGCAGTTACTTCAGCGAGTATGATGTCACCACCGTCTGCCTGCAGGTATGGACGTATGTGTGTAAGTGCAATTTCTAATTTTTCTTGTATGCTAGATGTTGTAGTGTTCATATTTTGATTTGTGAAAACGTAGTTGGTTAAACTTATAAATGACTGCCCGATATGCAAAAAATGTGTTTTTAATTATCAGGCAGCCAGTTTTCAGCATTTTGGCTTTATTTGGCAGCGCAGCCGTCGGTATTGGTAATTTCAACCACTTTGGTGGCTTCCATATTGGCGTTCCGTTCGTCTACTTTTTTTATGAGCATGTTAGCTAGGTCTTCAAATGCTTTGCCTACTATCGAATCATCGCGTAGTGCCGAGGGTTGTCCACTGTCACCATCTTCGCATATGCCTTGTACAAGAGGTATTTGCCCGAGCAAAGCTATGTTCATGCGTTCTGCAAGGTTTTTGCCACCTTCTTTTCCAAACAAATAATACTTATTGTTAGGAAGTTCTTCAGGTGTAAACCATGCCATATTTTCTACCAGACCCAGTATAGGCACGTTTATTTTGTCTTGTCTGAACATGGCTATGGCCTTTTTGGCATCTGCCAGCGCAACTTCCTGTGGTGTGGTTACTATTATGGCTCCGGTTACCGGTATGGTTTGTACCAGAGTGAGGTGTATATCGCCAGTTCCGGGTGGTACGTCTATGATGAGGTAGTCCAGATCGCCCCATAGGCCATCATCCATAAGTTGCTTGAGTGCACTTGTTGCCATGGGGCCTCTCCATATAAGCGCATCCTCCGGGCGCACAAAAAAGCCTATTGAAAGCATTTTAACACCGTATTGCTCCAAGGGTACTATCATTTCTTTCCCGGCTATTTTTCTTACCGATGGGCGCTCATCTTCCATGTTGAACATTTTGGGAATGCTGGGCCCGTATACGTCGGCATCGAGTATACCTACTTTCAGACCTTGCAAGGCCAGTGCACATGCCAGATTTACTGAAATAGTAGATTTACCTACGCCGCCTTTGCCCGAGGCTACTGCTATGATGTTTTTTACTCTGGTAAGGGGCTGAGCATTTACCTTAGATGCATCGAGCTGTGCCACACTTATTTTGGTAGTAGACATTATCTCTATCTCTATCTCATCGCCAAAGTGATTGATGATGGATTCGCGACAGGCTTTTTCTATCGACTTTTTGAGTGGATTGTTCTGGCCCGGAAACAAAATGGTGAAGGAAACCTTGTTGCCCTGTACATTCAGGTTCTCAATCATGTTCAGATCAACAAGATTTTTATTCTTCTCAGGCCATACCACATGGGCTAATGCATGTAATATCTGATCTTTAGTTATATTCATAAACATAAAAATTAATGGACGAATTTAGTTATTTTTATTTAATTTAAATAAATCAAACTCATTTTGATCAACCAGTTTCCATCTTATCTGTATATGTATTTATGTATGTAAAAAAGTTGTAATGGATTGTCAGGGATTATTTTTGCGTAGTAAAATCATTCAATATTTTCATATCAAACGTTTTAAAACATGTTGTAAAACTATTTTGCAAGCTATTAACAGTTTGGGTACTTCTCCCGAATGTTGAAATTTGTATCTTTATGGCTGTAAACAATAAAAACAATTTGTTATGCACAACATAGAATCTTACAATTTTAGCGGTAAAAAAGCCATAATTCGTGTCGATTTTAACGTTCCCTTGAATAAGAACAAAGAAATAACAGACGATACCCGCATTCGTGCATCGTTGCCTACCATAGAACGTGTATTGGCCACTGGTGGTTCTGTGATATTGATGTCGCACTTAGGTAGACCGGAAAATGGCCCAGAAGAGAAGTACTCTATGCGCCCGCTTGTAGCTCCACTGGCAAAATTGTTGAATCGTGAAGTGAAATTTGCCGATGATTGCATTGGCGAATCTGCCGTAAGAATGTCAGCTGAACTAAAAGCAGGTGAAGTACTTATGCTCGAGAACCTTCGCTTTTACAAAGAGGAAAGCAAAGGAAAAGTTGAGTTTGCCCAAAAACTGGCTGCACTGGCCGATTGCTATATCAACGATGCTTTTGGAACTGCACACCGCGCACATGCTTCTACTACCATCATTGCCGATTCTTTTCCTAACGACAGTATGTTTGGCTACCTGATTGATGGTGAGCTTACTGCCATGGATAATGTGCTGTACAATGCAAAACATCCGTTCACAGCCATTTTAGGTGGTGCCAAAGTTTCTACCAAAATTACCATTATAAACCGCATGCTTGAGCGTGTAGACAATATCCTCATTGGTGGTGGAATGACTTACACTTTCATAAAAGCCATGGGTGGAAATATTGGTAATTCGCTTGTTGAAGAAGATTTACTCGATGTGGCCCGCGATGTACTCAAACAAGCTGCTGCAAAAGGTGTGAAAATATATTTGCCTGTAGACCAGTTGTTGGCCGACAAATTTGACAATGCTGCCAATACCAAAGTTACTGCTATAAATGATGGCGAAGAAAACTGGCTTGGCGTAGACATAGGCAAAGAAACCATTAAGTTATATTGCGATGTTATTAAAAACTCTGCTACCATTCTTTGGAACGGTCCGATGGGAGTTTTTGAAATGGATAACTTTAAGGCCGGTACTGTAGAAGTGGCTTTGTCTATAGCTGAAGCTACCAAAAATGGCGCGTATAGCCTTGTAGGTGGTGGCGACTCTGTAGCTGCTATCAACCAATTCAATTTGGCAGATAAAGTAAGTTACGTATCTACCGGAGGTGGTGCTATGCTCGAGTATCTCGAGGGTTTGGTATTGCCAGGCATAAAAGCCATTCGTGGAAAATAATATTTTTCATGCAAGAAATTGTAGAACAAATATTTAATATACAATCTGAAGAGCAGTTCGAAAGTACTGCTCTTCGTATTTTTCATTTACAGGCCAATGAAAATCCTGTTTACAAATCTTTTTTGAATTTTCTGAGGGTCGATTCCAATCATGTGAAAACCATTTCCGATATTCCTTTTCTGCCCATTTCGTTTTTTAAAACACACAAAGTGCTGCTAAATGGTATGCACGAAAAACTTATTTTCAGGAGCAGTGGAACTACCGGGGCCTTAACCAGCAATCATCTGGTGGCAGAGCCCGAAGTGTATTTAAAAAGCTTTTTATTGGGTTTTCGCAATGCATATGGCAATCCTGAAGATTTTATCATTCTGGCTCTGCTTCCCGGATACCTTGAGCGTGGCGATTCGTCGCTGGTATACATGGTGAACCATCTGATAAACGAAACCAAATCAGATGTTTCAGGCTTTTATCTTCAAAATCATCAAGCACTTTATGAGGCATTGGGGCTAGCCGCTCAATCGGGTAGAAAAATCTTGCTCATAGGCGTAACGCATGCTTTGCTGAAATTTGCCCGCAATTATTCTTTTTCACATGAAAACCTGATAGTGATGGAAACCGGGGGAATGAAAGGACAAGGACCCGAATCCACACATTCATTCTGAGTATGGCATGACCGAACTTTTATCGCAGGCATATAGTTTTGGCGATGGAATTTTTGTACCGTCCTCAACCATGCGCATCATGATTCGTGATACGCACGATCCCCGATATTTCCTTAAACACGGTCAAACCGGAGCCATCAATGTAATAGACTTGGCCAATATTTATTCTTGTTCTTTTATCGAAACGCAGGATTTGGGAAAACTGCATGGTGTAAATTTTGAGGTATTGGGCCGGTTCGACAATGCCGATGTGCGAGGCTGCAACCTGATGGCCAACTGATTGCTTGTGTTGCTGCCAACTGAATTTGCTTATTTTTCAGTTTTCTCTTCTTTGTGTTCAATGCCAAATTCTTCCATGAGTTTGAAACCGTACTCGCGCAAGAATGCCACAACTTCAACCGAGCGCAGGCCCCTCTCTGTAAGCGAGTATTCTACCTTGGGCGGTACTACTGCATATACAGTTCTGGTGATGAAACCATCAGCCTCGAGTTCACGCAACGACGATGTCAGCATTTTGTGCGTTGTCTTAGGCAAAGTGTTCTTTAGTTCACTATATCTTAAGGTTTTGTTTTTCAATCTCCATATTATTGGCATTTTCCATGTGCCACCCATTCTGTCCATTACAAACTCAACACTGTTGTAATAAACCTTATTATTGAAAATGAATTCCGGCATAAATGTCTGAATATTAAATACTATCTTTTTAGTGTGTATATAACTTAAAAGTGAATATATATACAATTTTGTTTAGTGCAAATATATTTGTGTTGAACATAAAAACAATTAACAGAATACAATTCTTAAGAAATGTCTTTTAAGTTTGCACGTAGCATTCATTTGATAGCTAGCTTGTCTGCCTGATTTGAACTATGAAATGAACTACAAATACTATTTTTTCAGGGTTTGAAATGCAGCACATGGCACTGGAATATTTACTAAAATTGAATTCAAATCACTAAAAATCAATTAACAACTTAAAATTTTCAAATAGATGAAGAATTTTATTACAATCATAGGAGCTGGACCGGGCATAAGCAATGCCGTGGCTCATAAGTTTGGAAAAGCTGGCTTTGGTGTGGCATTGATAGCCAGAACTGCTGAGAAACTTGTTAAAATGACCGCCGACCTTAAAGCGGATGGCGTAGAAGCCATGTATGCTGTGGCCGATGTAGGTAACGAAGAGTCTCTGAAGAAGGCGCTTGCATCTGTACATGAGCAATGGGGACATGCCAAAATGGTATTGTTCAATGCATCCGTTATCGACGTAAAAGAAGTTTTTGAACAGACTTGGGAAACCATCAGCCAACAGTTGGATGTAAACGCCGGTGGTGCTTTTAATCTGGGTAAAATGGTGTTGCCTTATTGCTTGAAAGAAAATACAGGAAAGGTGTTCTTCACCGGTGGTGGCTTTGCTTTGCAGGGAGATCCTACTTGGTTAACGCTGAGTGTGGGAAAAGCTGCAATGAGAAATATTGTGCAGGCTTTTGTAAAACGTGTTGAGAAAACCAATGTGCACGTAGCCCAGGTTACCGTTTGTGGATACGTAAACCCGCAAGACGAGAAATATAGCCCAGAAAAAATAGCTGAATTATACTGGGAGCTTTATAATCAGAAACCCGGTGAATTTAAGAATGAAATTATTTATTGATTTTTTAAAATATTGATCTATCCTACCTCATTCATGAATAATACCTGCCAATGCAGTTTCGCATTCCCGCAATGCAAACCATTGGCAGGATTTTTTTGTGAGGTCTGTACCAAATTATGACAATCCGCATGATTTGGTATAATGCTATTTGCTATATTTATTGGCAATTAAATGCTTTGAATCATGAATTTTCTTATTGACATTCCGGGCCCACAGTTTATTCTGCTATTTATTGTTTACGGTGTTTTTGTAATACTCCTAGTGAGGTATCTGATTCGAAATGATAGTACCAGCAGTTTACCAATGCCTGATCCAACTCACTTTTCACCATATGAATTGGCTTTTCTGAAAGGCGGTGCCCGAAATCTGATTACCACCGTAGCTACTTTTCTGTGGCACAATAAATTGATAGAAATGCACCTTGGTTCGAAAAAAGTTGTTCGGATAAAAAGTGGTACAAACAAAACTGATCTAAGTACATTAGATAAAACAGTACTCAATTTCATAGATGATGAAATTACTATAAAAAAATTTTATAGTAAAGAGTTGGTTTATTTGATAGGAAGCGATATAGAAGCCATGCGAGGCAGGTTGGAGTCGAAAAGAATGCTTGTAGATGACGAAACCATGAAGCATATTAGATTAAAATTCTGGTTGGGTTTTATCGCCATTTTTACAGTTGGAGGCCTTAAGCTTAATTATGGTTTACTCTTTGAAAAGCCAGTAGGTTTTCTTATAGTGCTTCTGCCGGCACTTTTGTTTGTATATTACCGCATGCTTAATCCGGCTAAAAATAAAGTTACCGCTCTGGGACGTAAGCTAGTAGCATTTTCAGAAACCAGATTTCAGTCTAATAAATCATCATATACGGAGGAAAGAAACGGAGGTGACGATATGTTTTACACTGTTGCTTTATTTGGAGCCGCTGCCAGCTTCTCTGGCGGTACTGATACACCTAATGTACTGGAGCAAAACCGCAATTGGTCTTCTGGCTCTTCGAGCGGTGGATGTACTACAGGTGTAGATGGTGGGGGCTGCAGTGGCAGCAGCGATGGCGGCGGTTCAGATGGCGGCAGTGGATGCAGCGGTGGCAGTGGCTGCGGTGGTTGTGGCGGAGGTGGCGACTGATATGATTTATCGTTCGTTTACCATTCAGTGGCATATAACCGATGTTTGTAACCGCAGGTGTATTCATTGTTATCAGGACAATTATGCAGTGCATTTGTCTGTTAGTAAGTTTTCTGTTTTACTACAAAAGCTTATCTCGTTCAGGCAGATACTTGCGGAGCAACACATAGCGCCCAAAATTCATGTAAATATTACCGGTGGTGAGCCTTTTATGCATCCCGCATTTGGCGAAATGCTTAGCCTTTTGCATGAAAATGGTTTTACTTTTGGCATTCTTTCCAATGGCAAATTGCCTGATCCACAAACAATGCTACTTTTGCAAAAATCAAAGCCTAGGTTTGTGCAACTAAGCCTTGAAGGCGACAAGCGTATGAATGATGAGGTTCGAGGCGCTCACTCTTTTGCCGACGTGCGAATGGCAGTAAAATTTTACCACAAGTTGCGTATTCCTGTACTTATTTCTTTCACCCTCAATGCCAGAAATTATCGGAAGTTTGCTGTAGTGGTGCGCTTGGCGCGTATGTGGAGAGTATCTCTTGTATGGTCCGACAGGTTTTTGCCTATGCGCCAAGATGGCGACCAATCGTATGATTTGAGTCTGAATAAAGAAATGTTTCAACAATACCTGGAGCAGTTGCCCAAATTGAAAGGCAAATGGTATTCCAGATTGTTTAAAACCAAAGTTTCTTCCGATAGAGCCTTGCAGTTTCTTTCGTGTGGAGGAAAACCATACACCTGCCATGCAGGCAGAAATTTACTTTCCATACTGCCCAATGGCGATGTATACCCATGCAGGCGTTTGCCAATATTTGCAGGCAATGCCTTTACCCAAGAATTCTCTGAAATATATTTTAACGCAGCTGTGTGTGTAGATCTGAAAAATGATGACAATATCCCACAGGGATGCGAGCATTGCCATTATCTGAAATCTTGCCGTGGAGGCTTACGTTGCCTGAGTTATGCACAAACCGGCGATATGTGGATAAAAGATCCACATTGCCCGCTCAGCAATTCCTAATTTATTCGATTACTTCGATACTTGAATTTACAATTCCTGATGATTTAATGAAATATTTCTTTTCACCTATCTGCACTGAAGTGGAGTTAATCAAAATATAATAATCTTTATTGAAATATTGGATTATAACTTCTTCCCCTTTTGTAAGTGTATTGATTATTGTTGTAGAATTAGTAGCTGGGTAGAAGGAGCAAGCGTATGCAGTTTTAGCTTTTAATTTTGCACCTCCTAAGATCTTTTGCTCTTTGGTTTTTATTACTTCCTGTTCTTCGTCTTTTAATTTTTTATCCTCAATTTCTTTCTTCAATATCTCAATTTGAGCTGTTTCATAATCTGCGATATATTCGGCAGCGACGAAATTTATTGCAGGTGATGAACCATTCAACGAAAAGATCAAGTCTGTTTGATAACAATCATTTACAAGTCTGACATACATTGTTTTATAAGCCTTCATTTTTTCAAACATATCAAAGAAAGATATGCTTGAACTGTAGGTATTTAGAGATTCTTTAAAAAACCAAATATCATTTTCAGAATTTGAAGATGCATTGAAAATGTATTTTTGATCTTCACCTTCAAATATAACGTATATTAAATTATTTGGACATCCTGAATAACCACCTTTGGCTATGTAAATATTTAAACTTTTCTCATCAATAAAATAATTCACATACAACCTTGGTGTGTTATATGGAAATTTATCACCTGTACCAATAACATATGCATATTTAGAGTCACCGTCAAATTTATTCTCTGAGATATCATATACCCATTTTTGTGCATACAAAAATTGTGATAAAAGAAGAAATAGTATTAGCTGTAGCAATTTCATAAGCATACTCATAGATAATAATTTTGATTTTTTTTCGCCTAAAATCTAGAATTGTAGCAAAATTAATCAAAATACTACAACTTCAGAATACTTCATGTTTTCTTAGCAATTTTTTAACTGGCTAATCATCTCTAGCGGATTTTCCGCCCCGAACACTGCATTTCCGGCAACCAATACATTTGCTCCATGCGACTTTAACTTACCGGCATTTTGTGGACCCACTCCGCCATCTACCTGAACCAGACAATTCGGGTTGCCAACTTTTATGAGCAATTCCTGCAAATTGTCGAGTTTTTTGTAGGTGTTTTCTATGAATTTCTGTCCACCAAAGCCTGGGTTTACGCTCATAATGAGTATCATGTCGGCATCTTGAGCTATATCTTCCAATACCGAAACCGGAGTATGCGGATTCAGGGCTATGCCCGCTTTCATGCCTGTTGCTTTTATTTGCTGCACAGCTCGGTGCAGGTGGGTTAT
>JAIFMY010000211.1:4377-12748 GCA_020048155.1 Bacteroidota bacterium | reverse complement strand
TACCTGCGAGAGGCTTATAATCCTTTGGTCGGATTTCTGTATGGGTGGACCCTTTTTACCGTAATACAAACTGGACTTATAGCCGCAGTGGCTATGGCATTCGGCAAGTTCCTGGGTATACTCGTTCCTTGGTTTTCAGAGAAACATGTGCTGTTTGAGTGGGGGGTGGTGCACATCAGGCATGTGCACATTGCGGCCATAGGCAGCATAGTGCTGCTTACATGGATAAATACCAGAGGCATAAATACCGGCAAAATCATTCAGAATATTTTTACTTATTCTAAAACACTAGCGTTGGCGGTTATTATATTAGTAGGGCTCGTAATAGCACCCAATGCCGAAGCCATTGCTTTCAATTCGCAGCATTTTTGGGATGCGGCTAGTTTTAGCCATGGCCAATGGTTGCCCCTGCAAGGCTGGGCGCTTTGGGTAGCAGTAGGCACAGCCATGGTAGGTTCTTTGTTTTCAGCCGATGCATGGTATTCGCTTACCTTTACATCGGGCGAGGTCATCAATCCGAAGCGCAACATACCTCTAGGCATGGTTATAGGCACCAGCATAGTGATACTCATATACATACTTGTAAATATAGTTTATCTTAAGTTCCTACCTGTGCGTGGCGACATAAGCAGTCCCGATGTGCTAAGGCAGGGAATATCTGCCGCGATTAACGACCGTGTTGGGGCATCAGTTATGTACGTACTAATGGGAAGTTTTGCAGCAGTAGGCATGGCTTTGCTTGTAGTGATTTCTACATTTGGGTGCAACAATGGGCTTATATTGGCTGGTGCCAGGGTATACTACGCAATGGCCAAAGACAAACTTTTTTTCCAAAAAGCCGGAGAACTCAATGCACGGCGGGTGCCTCAGTTCGGGCTTGTTATTCAGGCAGTTTGGGCTTCGTTGCTTTGCCTTACCGGCACATACAGCAACCTGCTCGATTATGTAGTTTTTGCGGTATTGGTGTTTTTTGCACTTACAATTTCGGGCTTGTTTGTACTTAGGGTCAAGAAGCCCCATGCAGAGCGCCCTTATAAGGCATTTGCATATCCGGTACTTCCTGCACTTTATATTGTAGTAGCAGTTTTTATTATGATTATACTGCTTATATACAAGCCTTTATATACTTGGCCGGGTTTGGTCATTGTATTACTTGGCATTCCTGTATATTATATGTGGAAGATTAAAAATCCAACGAAATTTGTTTAATATAGTTTTTGGCGACATAGGTATAAATACCCAATGCATATGTGGGGGTATTTTATGGGCGAATATACGCTAAAAAACAAGGTAGTGCTGGTGTATTTTTGTATCATACAAATGAAACAAACAACGCACTAAAAACTACTGATATGAAAACCTTAGCAACCACCCTCGCAGCAATTCTGATGATAAGCACAGTTTTATCAGTATCAGCACAAAGTCGCCGTTACACCGGCAAACCAAGTTCAGATATAGTGGCTCATATAACCACAGGTGTAACTGGTGGCGGCCACGGCCCACTTAGCACAGCCAATCTTGGTTACCGCTTCGGCAAAATAATGGCCAGTACAGGTGCCATATTCCAAAACGATTATTTCTGTGCAAGTGGCTTGACTGCCAATGTACAGTATGAAATAAAAGGCACCAACCATGTAGACCTGTATTTCAACTTCACTACTAATTATTTGAAAGATGCGTATCTATCGAAGGACCTCAACAAAGCATTACACAACAGCGATTTTGCAGAAGAAGCCATAAAAGGTATGAAAGAGTACGAAAAATTCAACACCCTTGAGATGTTTGCAGGTTTCGGCATACTAGTGAATATGAGTGAGCACTTAGCGTTGAACGCAGGCATAGGTATAGGCGGCCACACCAGTTGTGTAACCAATACCGATTACCGACGTGCAGGAAGCATAAGCCGCTTGGATAATGCAGCAGCCCTTCAACTCTCAGTAGGCGTGCAATTCAGCACCGATTTCAAGAAAGGATTTTAATAAAAAAACTCACTTCAGAAACACACCACTAAATCAAAATATTACAAAGTATCAGTTGTTTCAATAAGCGTAATTAGGGTTATATAAAAGTAGAAAGCCCCAAAAGTAAGGGGCTTTCTACTTTATTTGTAATGGTAATTAAATCAGCACTTTACTTTTATTCCCAATAGCATTACATCGTCGGTCTGCTCAGATGTGCCTTTCCACCTGCTAAAAAACTCCTCTACAAGCTGGTATTGAACTGCCATCGATTCATAATATATTTCGGAAAGCATTTTTCGCATGTTTATTTTTTTTAGCTTCTGTCCTTTCGGGCCGCCAAATTGCGAAGCAAAACCATCTGAAAACAGGTAGAATACATCGTTATTTTTAAGTTTCAATTTGTGGTCTGTAAACGGACGTTCGTTGAAATGTATGCCAATTGGTTGGTTATTTGCTTTAAATTCTATCAATTCAAATGCATGTTGGGTGCTGAACTGGTTTTCAGAAAGGGGGCGGAATAGCCAAAACGGATTATATGCGCCTGCGTACTGAAGTTCATAAGTCTCAATATCAATGATGCATAAAGCTATATCCATCCCGTCGCGTTGCTCGCGTTTGTCGCCACTTTGGTTTAAAGCTTGTTTTACTCTAAATCTGAGTTCATCTAGTATCTTGGCAGGGCTTCCGTATTCTGGTGAGGTCACAACCTCGTTGAGAAGTGAAATACTTAGCATACTCATCATAGCCCCGGGAACGCCATGCCCAGTGCAGTCTGCAGCAGCTATTATGGTGTATTGCCTTATTTGCTTGATGAAGTAAAAATCGCCGCTCACTACATCTTTTGGTTCGAAAAAAACAAAGCTATGAGGCAAAAGCATATATTGCATTTCTGCAGATGGCAACAATGCATTTTGAATTCCCGATGCGTAATGTATGCTATCCAACAGACGTTCATTGCTTTGTTCTATGATACGTTTACTCTCCCGAAGTTGTTTTTCTGCCTTACGCATCTCAGTCACATCTTCCTTCAGTGCCATATATCCTGTGATGTGCGAGTCGTCGTTGAGCAATGGCAATACAATGGTTTTTTCAATGAAAGTATCTCCGTTTTTCTTTTTATTTATAAATTCTCCCTGCCACGATTTTCCTGTCAATAAGTTTTGCCACATTTCAACAAATAGTTCTTGCGATGTTTCTGATGACTTTAATATGCGTGGATTCTTACCTAGTACCTCTTGTGCTTGGTATCCGGTAACATAAGTGAAATATGGGTTTACGTATTCAATATTTCCGTTTATATCGCTAAATATGATGGAAGCCGGGCTTTGCTCTATGGCAGTGAAGTACTTATTGAGGGTTTGATTTAGTTTTTTTATATTGTCTTGTTCGTTCTTCAGGTCAGTTATATCAGTAAAATTGAAGATATTGCCAAGTGTATTATTATCGCGGGTTATATCCGGTGCCCCGGTGAAAAATAAGTATTTTACTTTTTGCTCGGGAGTTATGTATTTTACTTCGAAATTGCGTTTACTTAGGCTGCTATCATGCATGATGTTTTTAATTTTGTGCCATTCTTCCGGTTCGAAATAGTGATCACCCAATGAACCTAGGAACTCATCTTCATCTACTTCCAGGATGATGTATGAAACTGGATTTGCAAAAACTATTCGTCCTTCCAAGTTTGTTATTACCAGGCCTTCGCCCTGATTGTTTATAATATTGCGCAATCTTATCTCAGCTCTTTCTACAATTTCTTTTTGGTCCAACACATTCTGCGACAATACCTGAATTTCTTCATTCTGCATTTTAAGTTCCTCATTGAATGATTGTATTTCTTCATTGAGGTTTTTTATTTCGCTGAATTTTAGTTCAAGTTCATTGTTTTGGATAAAAAATCGATCAATCAGTTTTGATAGCTTACCAATTTCATCGTTGCGATTCAAGTATTTGTATATGGGATTAGGGATTCCCTTATCTAAGCTGTTCAAAATATTTTCAAAAGGTAATATTATAGAATTTCTGAAAACTATGATAAGTAAGCCTAATGAAAAGAAAATAATAAGAATGACCAATAGGGTGAATCTAAAAATCATGTTTTTACTCATATTCACATAGGTATCATCGCGTGAGAAGCAAAGTGTAGCCACATATTTCCCATCGGAGTCATATAGCGAAATATTTGTACTAATAAGCAAATTATCAATTACTTCGTGTGTTGTTGAGTCCAAATGCAGATGCACGAGGGCATTTGTAAGTAAACTCAACTTCTTTAGATATTCACTACCAAGGTGTTTGCCAAGTGCCAATACACCCGAGGGAGAGATTAATCGGTTATTATCATTGGCCGGATGAATGGTAGCACTACTTATAAAGAATACATTGCTATCGGTTCGTATATATGTTTCGAGATATCTTTTTGAGGTTTCTGCCCTTATATAAAGCATTTCGTTCAGGCTTTTTAAGCTCAACGGTTCTGTTAGTGCCAAAGCGCCGGTTTTACTTGCTTCGTATATTTTGCTTGCTGTTTGGTTGAAAATCCAGAGATAATCAATAGCATCATAACCAACCAGTTGATTAATATTATATTTTACGAAAGAAGAATCAGGTTTGCTTATGTACTGTACCATCTCGTCATAATTGGTATAGTCTTTAGTAGTGGTTTGTATATACTCTTTGCTGATAGACAGAGCATTGATGGCCGAAGTACGCAGCAAATGTTTCTGTTCTTCAACGTATCTGTCCAATCCATTGGTATTGAAATAGTAGTTGACTATTTGCAACGATACTATAATCAGATTGAAGAATAAGACCAAAATGAATATTTTTAACCTAACAGACATGGCACCTATTTTAGACAGCAATACAAAAGGTCGGAGTTACGCCTTTGATAGTGAAATAGATTAGATGTAATGAGGTCGCATTTTTCAGAATGCAATTAAGGATTCTTATAACAGTTTTTGTTCAAAACTAATTCATCTTCATATTTCAAAATCAACACCAAAATCTCCCCAATTCTGAAAGTGAAGATATATATAATTCGGAAATAATTGTTGCTGTTTTTATTTTATTTAATAAAATATTGATGTGAAATCTATTAACAGAACACATACTTTTAGTAATAATATACAAAACAAACTGCCTGTAAGGTATATACAGTATTCGTGTGAAATATACCGTACAATTCTTTACAGGCAGAATGCCTATATCTGATAATGATGATTTAATATTCTATTCTACTAATTGCATTTCGTCAAGTAAATGTTGAGCTTCAAAATATTTGTCGAGCATAAACAGTACATAGCGTATATCGAGGGTTATATTGCGGCACTGGTCAGGGTCGTACATGATGTCGCTCATGGTGCCTTCCCAGTTTCGGTCAAAGTTAACACCAATCAGATAGCCATCAGCATTTATAACCGGGCTTCCGGAGTTGCCACCGGTGGTATGATTTGAGGCGGTGAAACAAACGGGGATAGTGCCGTTTACAGCCCATCGTCCATAATTCTTTGTCTTATAAAGTTCTTTCAGTTTTGCAGGAACACGGTAATCGTAAATATCCGGATTGTCTTTGGCTATGATACCGTCTAAGGTTGTATAATGCAGATACTTTACTCCATCAGCCGGATAGTAGTCATCTACCTTGCCGTATGCAACACGCAAAGTACTGTTAGCATCGGGATAAAATCTTTTATCGGGATTCATTTCCATGAGTGCATTCATGTAAATACGATATAAGCTATCGAGTTTAACATTGCTTTGGTTGTATACCGGCCACAGTCTATTGTTGTACATATCTGCTATTTCTGAGTACATGATGTATGCAGGGTCAGTATTTATTTTTTTTGCAGCTTTCAGGGTATAATTCTGAATAAATGCATAGGTTTTGAGGGAGTCTGCAAAAATTGATTTTGAAAACAAATCCGCAGAATATTTGGCAATATCACCTTTGTATTTGCTTTCTATGGTACCGAAAAACGCCGGGCGCATCTCTTTTTTTATTTCTTTGTGCCAGATAGTAAGCATTTGTAAGGCTATTTCGCGGTCTATGGGCATGTGATAGTCCTTATAGAAACGTTTTGCACTTTGCAAAGTTTTTTGACGCAGTGCCTCCAAGTCCTTTTCTGAAGTTTCAGAATTGGCAGAGGCCAGTTCTCTGAAATTTCCTGCAAAACGAACAAGTTCAATAGCCAATCCGGCTTCGAACAGGTAATCCATAGGCAGGTTATACACAGCCATATTGGCGTATACCTGCGCGAAATCGTTCAGGAGGTTTGAATATCTGTTTTTGCGGGTATCATCGGCATTTACCCATGCTGTAAATTCTTTTTCGAGTTGTATTTTGCGATCCACGGCATTCATACGATCAAGCCCACGCGATTCACCTATCCATTTTTTCCATGCATTGCTCACTCCTGCGTGCTTATCGGCGTATTGTATGCGCACCAGGCTCGATTGGTTCATATACGAAGTCATGGTTTCAATCCGTTTCTGGCGCAGGTTGATGAGGTGTGGATTGTCTTGTTCCAGAATTTGTTTCACTGCATCAGATACAAGGTATTCCTGTGTGCGGCCTGGATAGCCAAATACCATAGTAAAATCGCCTTTCTGTACTCCTTTTGTATATATCGGGAAAAACTTCTTGGGTTTGTAAGGAACATTGTCGGCAGCATATTCTGCAGGCTCGTTGTTTTTGTTGGTATAAATACGAAACATAGAAAAATCGCCTGTATGTCTGGGCCACATCCAGTTGTCGGTATCGCCACCAAATTTGCCTATGGCGGATGGCGGAGCAGCTACCAGGCGAACATCTTTGAATACTTCTTGCACAAATAGGAAATACTGATTGCCATAATAAAATGGTTTTACAACACATTTGTATTTCCCGTTTTCCGATGCTTCTTTTTCTATCATACCAGCCACCATGCCTACTGCTTCGGCTCTTTGTTTCTCGTTCATATTTTGGTTTACAGAAGCCAATACTTTTTCGGTCACATCTTCCATACGCACCAGAAACGTAACTGTAAGACGCTGGTTGGTAAGTTCTTTGCTTTTATTGTTGGCTATGAAACCGTCTGTCAGATAATCGTGCTCCAGTGTGCTATGCGACTGAATGGCGCTAAATCCGCAATGGTGATTAGTGATGATGAGGCCTTGGTCAGAGATGAGTTCTGCGGTGCAACCTCCGCCAAAAATCATCACTGCATCTTTCAGCGATGCTCTGTTTATGCTATATATGTCTTCAGCTGTGAGCTTAAAACCTTTCTTCTGCATATCCTCGATGGTGTATTTATTCAGATAAAGTGGAATCCACATCCCTTCATCTGCCATACTTCTGAGCGCAAATACGCTGATGAGAATAAAAAATATTATTTTTTTCATTGGTTTAAGAGTTATTACATGTAATTATTAGTTTTTTCAATTCTTCGTACAGGCGATGCACCGGAAGCCCCATCACATTGTAAAACGAGCCTTCTATGCGTTCTATTGCCACATAGCCAATCCATTCCTGTATGCCGTATGAGCCTGCCTTGTCGTAAGGTTTATAATGGTCGAGATAGTAAAGTATTTCTTCATGGGTAAGCTTTCCAAACCAAACGTAAGAGCTTGCACTGAAGCTTGTTATGCTTTCGGCTGTACGGAGGCAAACGCCAGTTATTACCTCATGCTTATTGTTGGCCAGTAAACTGAGCATCTGGTATGCTTCTTCAGGGGTGGCAGGTTTCCCAATCACCTGGTTATTGCAAAGTACTATGGTATCTGCCGTGATGAGAATGCATTTCTCTTTTTGCAATTCATCAATATATGCTTCAGATTTTTGTCTTGCCAAATATTCGGGTATATCCTGGTGACGCATATCGTCCGGAAAATTTTCTTCGATGCCATCTATTAGCATCACTTCAAAATCCACATCGAGCCCGGCAAGGAGTTGCTTACGGCGTGGCGATTGCGATGCAAGTATAATCTTACAATTCTGATTTGGGATCATACACTTATTCTATTAAAACTGGAAAATTCAAAAACAAATGCCTTATAAAAAATGTATAAAGCAAACCGGCGATCATTACGCCTTTGGTTATGATGGTGGCTACCTTGTATTGTTGTACTGTGTGGGCACGCCATACCAGAGCTGCAAGAACCAGTAAAGGGAGTATCAGGAATACCAAAGTAAAAATCATGGAAATAAAATCGGGACGGAACTGTGCGTACCATACCTCGGTACCATCCAATATGAATTTGTACATCAGGTGGTTGGGGAAATAATAAAATTGCAAATATACGATAAGCAATACCACTGCTGCCAACACCGCACTCACAACCACTTTTGAAACCATTGAGCCTGCATTTATAGGCAGAGTCTGGCGGCCATGCATGGAGTCGCCTTCAAAGTCTTCCAAATCTTTAATTATTTC
>JAIFMY010000211.1:0-4334 GCA_020048155.1 Bacteroidota bacterium | reverse complement strand
ACAAAGGTACCAAGAGCGGAACTATAGCGACCAACAAAGCTACTATTACATTGCCTATGAGCAGCATCTTTTTGTATATGGTAGAGTAGTACCACAATAGGCCTGCAGTGAGGAGAAATATGAGCATAAAATTCCATTTCCCAATCCATACCGATAAAATAGTGCCTGCCAATAAACCTGTAAAATTGAGAAAATAATAGATATTCATAGTTGCATTGGCAGATATAAGCCTGTCAACAATCACTTCATCGGGGCGGTTTATATGATCATTGTCTTTGTCGAAATAATCGTTGACAACATATCCTGCAGCTGCTATACTCAATATGGCCGTGATAAGCAACAAAAACCAAGTGAAAGGCATTTGTAATTCAAAATCGAACGACAAAATTTCCCATTTCTGGGCAGCATGGCTAAAATGATTGATGGTAAAATAGCGTATGAGCGGATACACCAGCCAATACCTGACTATAAACAGCGTGAAAGCCAGTATAATCAGATTTTGCCACCTGATGAGCCTGAAAAATGCCAAAGTAGTTTTCATATTCTTGCTTTAAACGGCCTAAATTAAACTTTTACAATGAGCTAGGCAATCTATTTTTAAGCAGGTTCTATTTTTTCATATTTTCTATGAAGTTCCATTTGCCTTGCAGACGCAATACTTGCTCTATGATATCGCGCACACAGCCATGCCCACCAGGGTAGTGCGATATGTAATGACTCACCGACTGAATTTCTTCTGCTGCGTCAGATGGGCAAGCACTTATACCTGCGTATTGCATGGCTTCATAGTCTGGCAAGTCATCGCCCATGTACAATATTTCTTCAGCTTCCAATCCGTACTTTTGCTGAAACTCTTGCAGATCTTTGAGCTTATCGTGCGATTTGAGGTAAACCTCTTCCACGCCTACGGCGTTGAAATAGGTGCGCACAGACTCAGACCAGCCTCCGGTGATGATGCATATTTTGTAACCGTTTACTATGGCTTGCCTCAGCGCAAAACCATCTTTTACATTCAGGCTACGCACCATGTCATTGTTGGGCTGCAAATACATTTGCGCACTAAAAACACCATCTACGTCAAAGGCAAATGCCTTAATTTTGGCCAAAGCCTCTTTAAAGTTTAACATATTGTATTTTAGATATTTATATTTTGAATTGAATGTGTATTTGCCTCATATACATTGCGGAAATATTCAGATGAGGACAAAAATCTTATGTGTTCGTTTATCACCGGCCAATCTTGGCGCACTGCTGGGCCGGTTTGAACCAGCGCCGGATTTGTTTCAAATGCTTTGCTGATGGTTTCTTCTACCAGAGGTTTCAGCAATGCAAAATCCAGATTTCCCTCGGCGCATATTTTATAGGCGATGGCTAAGGAGTGATTCACAAAATTATTTGCGAAAACAGCAGCCAGATGTAGCGATTTTCTATTTTCTGCATTCATATACCTGCAGGTATTGCCCAATTGCATTGCCAATTTTTCAAGCAATAGCGATGTATTAGCATTATCAGTTTCCAAGAATACAGGAATTAGTTTCCAGTTCACATCTCTATCTTTTGTAAAAGTCATGAGCGGATAAAAAACTGCTGTTTCTGCTTGATGCCCCAAGGTCTGTATACGGGGTATACTCCCCGACATTTGTATGAGAAGCAAATTTTTATTTCCCGAAAACATTTCTATCACATCTTGCAGCGCTGCATCGGGTACACACAGAAATACAATGCATGGCGACTGAATTTGTGTTAGAAACTCTTTTTCAACCACTTGGGCGTTTGATGATTTTGCTAGTTCTTGCAATGTAACACCATTTCTTCCCCAAAGAAAGTCTATATTTAAGTTGTTTTGCTGCAAGGCTTGCAATAGTTTGGATGCCAGTTTGCCACTGCCTGCAATAGCTATGGTGTATATTTCACCCGTGCCTAGGTCAGCCATCGGTCCAAATCTTGTTTGTGGGCACGAGCTATAGGTATGTAGGTGGTTTCACCTTTTAATTGAAAAACGATGGTATTATTTTCAAGGAGTTTTATGTTTCGTGCATTTACCAGAAAAGACCTGTGTACTTTAATCATGCTGGTATTTACTAGTTTTTCCTCAATACTCTTTAAAGATGTATGTATGATATGCTTTTCGGTGATGGTCACTATTTTTACATAATTTTCAATGGCTTCTATCCAAAGCAGATCTTCAATTTTGAGCCTAATGATTTGCTGCCCCGATTTTACAACCAAATGTTCAGCAATACTCTCTGGTGCAGGAGTGGGGCTTTTGCTTTTCTTTAGTTCCTGAAGCACTTTTGCCTTGCTAATGGCTCTTATGAAACGGGCATAAGACAATGGTTTCAGCAAATAGTCAACAACATCCAGCTCAAAAGCCTCAAGGGCATAGCGCTCTCGGGCGGACATGATAATGGCCATGGGATGCAGGCTTTTGGTTTGAAGTAGTTCAATGCCGGTCATATCAGGCATTTCTATATCCAGAAAAAGCAAATCTATATCACCAAAATTTTCATCCGTATTCAGGGCTTCGGTAGGACCGTTATAAATAGCCTTGAGAATCAGTCCGTTTGTCTTATTGATAAAATCTGCTACCACTCTTTGGCACAGTACATCATCATCTATTATTACACAATTCATGCTTGGCAAAAATTAGGAACTGAAAATTTATCAAAATACTGTATTACAATATATTGCTTTTTGCTAATTTGTTCAAAGTAAACGGATAGCTCCGAACTTTACAAATTTTATCACAAATTTAATTTTAGTGAAATATATAGCACTACATTTCAATAACTTAAACTAATTTTAGGTTTTCGTACACTTATCATTATTTTCACTCATCTTATTTTCTTATTTTGTAAACGAATAGTAATAAAACGCATTACATATATATTATTTAAAATGAAATCATTAACACAATCGAGATTATTGAAAACACTGCTTATAAGCACTTGGCTAGTGGGGGTGGCATTCGGCGTATTTGCACAAAATATCAACCGAACTTTTGTTTCGTATACTTTGCAAAATGGTACTGCTCTTATTGAAGTTTCCGACGGAACCTACAAAATCACACCTTTTACTAACCAGATTGTGCATACCAGTTTTCAACCCCAAGGAGTTACGCTCAAAAAATTTTCGTATGCTGTAAGTCTGAAACCGGGGGCGGCCAGTTTCAAAGCAGATGAGTCTGCAGCCGGGCAAATAATTCTGAATACAGATGGCATGCAGGTAGTGATAAATAAACAGCCTTTCAATATAAGTTACCATTATGCCGGAAACGAGCTGATTGCCGAAAAAAACGGATACTTCAGAACAGATTCGCTGCAAGGTACAACCTTGGTTATAGAAGAAAATGAGGTGCTTTATGGAGGTGGCACTCGAGTGCTGGGTATGAACAGGCGTGGCAATAAGCTGGAGATGTATAACCGCGCTCACTATGGCTACGAAACACACTCGCCCCTGATGAATTTTACAATGCCTTTGTTTATTTCTTCCAAAAAATACGCTGTACTTTTCGACAATGCCTCGGTGGGCACACTCGATTTGGATAGCGAAAAAAACAATACCATAAAATACCAGACCGTAGGTGGTACTATAAACTACTATGTAATAGCCGGAAACGACTGGTATAACTTGAATAGTGAGTATACACTGCTTACCGGACGCCAGCCTCTGCTTCCACGTTGGGCACTAAGCCGATGGCATTCCGCTAGATGCAATTATCATAGATATATATTGGTTTGGCCCTGGTATTTTCGGGCACATGGGCAACCTGGACTGGTACCGCGATTCTTTCCCACAACCTGAGCAAATGATAGCGGAGCTCAAAGCCAAAGGAGTTAAAACCATTCTCGTAACCGAGCCTTTCATACTTACCACCAGCACACGCTGGCAAGAAGCGGTAGACAACAAAGTGCTGGGTGTGGATAAGGACGGAAATCCTTATCGGTTCGATTTTTATTTTGGCAATACCGGATTGGTAGATTTATATAAGCCAGTGGCAAGAGAATGGTTTTGGGATATATACAAACAATTTACAAACCAAGGTATAGCCGGATGGTGGGGCGATTTGGGTGAGCCCGAGGTTCATCCCGCCGGATTGCTGCACGAAGTGGGCACTGCCAACGAGATTCACAATGCTTACGGACATGAATGGGCAAAACTCTTATTCGAAGGCTATAAACGTGATTTTCCAAATACTCGTCCATTTATTCTTATGCGCTCCGGCTATGCCGGCTCACAACGATATGGCATGATACCCTGGACTGGCGACGTGAGCCGCTCTTGGGGTGGACTTACTCCCCAGGTTGAACTCGCCCTCCAGATGGGTATGCAGG
>JAIFMY010000137.1 GCA_020048155.1 Bacteroidota bacterium | reverse complement strand
GCTCAATCGTCCGAGATTTGTCGCATGAGCCTTCGGTATGCCGAAAAAACATTGGCACGCGATACAAAGCCCACATACAATCCATTTTTGAGCACCACCACGTTGTATTTTCCGCTATCCTGAATGGTTTTAGCTACTTTTTCAACCGGATCCGATATTTCGACCGAAACTGTGGGGTAAAACATAATCTCTTTCACCCCTATTACATCCCATAGTTCTACCTTAAACATAATGGGGCGCAGCTCATCGAGGGTAACTATACCCTTAAAAAACCCATTTTCGTCGACTACCGGAAACAAATTTCGTTTAGAATCGGCTACCACAGCCACCATATCGCGCAGGGTATAATCTATTTGTACCATCGCAAAATTCTTCTCTATCAGCTTTTCGGTGCGCAGGAGCGAAAGGGCATTTTTATCAGCATGATGGGTAAGTAGCTCCCCTTTGCTAGCCAACTGAATGGTATACAAAGAATTCTGATGAAACAACCTATTGATAGCATATGCCCCGGTAGATACTATCATAAGTGGAATAAAAAGGCCATACCCACCAGTGAGGTCGGCCACCAAAAATATGCCTGTTAGCGGTGCATGCATTACTCCGGCTATAACCCCGGCCATACCTACTATCGCAAAATTGGAAACCGTAAGTTCCGCTCCAAACTCATAGTTGAGCACTAAGGCAAACAAAGCTCCTACATTGATACCCATAAACAAGGATGGGGCAAAAATACCTCCTATACCCCCAGCGCCAAATGTAAATGAGGCAGCTATAATTTTGAGCAGCGTGACTGCCAACATGAGGGTGTATAATAAAGGGAAGCTGAATCTGTCCTCGAAAAATATGTTCTTTTCGAACAGATAAGCATAGTTTCCAGCTAGTATGCTATTTATTGCCTGATAGCCTTCGCCATACAACGATGGAAACAAAAACAAAAGCACCCCCAAGCCCAAACTACCAACTAATAATCTGGCCCATCTATTGGGTATTTTTTTAAAAAATGTACTTATAATAAGGTATACTTTTGTAAAATACACCGAAAGAAGCCCTGTGACTAAAGCAAGCAAGATATAGTAATGCCAGTCATGCAGCAAGAATCCTTTGGCCGACTGATATGGATATATGACCTCCTGCCCCAAAAATAGGTAAGAAGACAAAACAGCAGTGAGCGAAGCAACCAGCAAAGGCAACAACGAAGCCATAGTGAGGTCGAGCATAAGTACTTCCAACGAAAAGACGATGGCCGCAATAGGTGCCTTGAAAATAGCCGCTATGGCCGCAGTGGTAGCGCATGCTATAAGTATAATGCGTACTTTGAAACGCATATGAAAAAAATGCCCCATATTGGCACCAATGGCTGCCCCAGTAACCACGGTAGGTCCCTCCAATCCCACCGAACCACCAAAACCAACTGTAAGAATACTTGAAATCATAGAACTAAAAGTATTGTGCGGTGCCAGATATCCACCTTTTCTGCTTATGGCTTTTAGTACACTGGGTATGCCATGCCCGATAGGCCGCCTGAGTATATAGAGGATAAAGACAATTGCCAGAAAAATGCCGATTATGGGATATGCGAAATAGAAAAAATTATGAATCTCACGCGAAAATCCAGATTCGAGCATCAATTGGATATAGTGCACTGCCTTTTTGATAGTGAAAGCTATCACACCTGATATAAGTCCTATAAATACACTCAATATGATTATAAAATAGGTTTCAGGTATATGTCTGATTCTCCAAATCAGCATCTTTTTATACATATGCAAATATTTTTTATGAGAGAAATATTTCAAATGAAACTCCATACGCGAACATGTTTCAAAACAGAAAATCTGTTGGTTTTAATAATTAAAATATCATCTAAATATGATATTTAATGCCCTAGTCTACAATTTTTTATACAATTTTTTAAAAACGCTCTATTGTAGATTGATGGGCATACAAAATTTGCTTAAGTTTATATACATTTGACCTCAAATTTAGAAAATAAAACCATAAGTATATGCAGAGAGATAATCTAGTATTCGAACTCATAGAAAAAGAACACCAGCGCCAATTAACAGGGCTAGAGCTGATAGCTTCAGAAAACTTTGTAAGCGAGCAGGTAATGGAGGCTATGGGCTCCTACCTCACCAACAAATACGCCGAAGGATATCCCGGAAATCGCTATTATGGTGGATGCCAGGTGGTAGACCAGGTAGAGCAACTGGCCATAGACAGGCTCAAAGAACTATTTGGTGCAGCCTATGCCAATGTGCAACCACACTCTGGCGCACAGGCCAATGCAGCAGTAATGCTGGCTTGCATGCAACCTGGTGATAAATTCATGGGGCTAAATCTGTCGCATGGCGGACACCTTACCCATGGCTCCCCGGTAAACTACTCAGGCATACTATACCAACCCATTGCTTATGAGCTAAATCAGGAAACCGGATATGTAGATTACGACAAAATGGAAGAAATAGCATTGCGCGAAAAACCCAAAATGATAGTAGGTGGCGCATCTGCTTACTCCAGAGACTGGGACTACGAGCGCATGCGTGCCATTGCCGATAAGGTGGGCGCACTGCTTATGTTCGACATTTCGCACCCTGCCGGACTTATAGCCGCCAAACTGCTCAAAAATCCATTCCCGCACGCACACATTGTAACTTCTACTACCCACAAAACCCTACGTGGGCCACGAGGTGGTATCATCATGCTTGGCGAGGATTTCGACAATCCTTGGGGAAAAACAACCCCGAAAGGAGTTATCCGCAAAATGTCATCTATTCTCGACTCTGCAGTATTCCCCGGCATACAAGGCGGACCACTTGAGCACGTGATAGCAGCCAAGGCAGTGGCATTTGGTGAAGCCCTCACACAAGAATTCAGAGACTACCAACTACAGGTACAAAAAAATGCAGCCATATTGGCCGCTGAATTTGTAAAAGCAGGTTACCATGTAGTATCAAATGGAACCGACAACCACAGTATGCTGATAGACTTACGCACCAAATATCCAGATATTACAGGAAAACAAGCTGAAAAAGCACTGGAGCTGGCGCACATTACCATCAATAAAAACATGGTACCTTTCGATTCACGTACTCCTTTTACAACATCGGGTCTGCGTATAGGTACACCAGCCATCACTACAAGAGGTATGAAAGAAGAACACATGCCAATCATTCTTCAGCTAATAGACGAGGTATTGAGCCAGATAAACGATACCGAAGCCATAGAAAAAGTGAAGCACAAAGTACACGAAATGGCCAGCCATTTCCCGCTAAGTACACACTAAAATATAGATAGAACTTCTTTTACTAATTAAAACAGGGTATGGGTTTGCTTTATTTCCAAGGCAAACCCATTTTTTATACAATCTACTATTTCAGGTCATATTATATATTATAGAGCATACTATAATAGATCATGGTGTCATTTTAGCACGACAAAAAGTTTGTTTCCATCTCTTTCCGTCAAATTAATTTCGAATTTAAAAACACAATCAATTAAAAAATTCTATATAATAAAAATGCATTTTTCTATCTGGCAAATACCATAGATAAAAAGGAGTTTAAACATATCATTCATGTTTAATGTTTTAGAACATTTGAATAGGAATTGAAAATTGAATTCAGGATAAAAAAGAAGAAAATCATGACTAAAATCACTAAAAAGTGTACAATTATTCAAAAAAAGAGAAAGTTTTAACAAAATTACAACGATTGCAAAATCTGTAAACAAATAATACCCAATTAATAAAGAAGTTGTTAATTAAAAGTGATTCATATTTTAGGAAAATTCAAATGAATTCTTTTATTTTACATCGTCGAATTTAATGAAATGTTAAAAGTAGATTCGATATTAATTAATTACTAATTATTTAACCTAAATTAATCTGTATGAGAAGTTTAACCATTATGTTGGCCATGCTGCTATTCTTAGGAATGGAAGTAGCATTTGCCCAACGAACTATCACCGGCCAGGTGACAGGTGCAGATGATGGCGCACCTATTCCAGGTGCTTCGGTACGAGTAAAAGGTGCCAGTGGTCTGGGAACTATGACCGACCCTGACGGAAATTACTCGCTTCAGGTGCCAGATGAGTTCAATACACTTATCGTTACCTTTGTAGGTATGCAAGCCGCCGAAGTTGCCATCTCCGGTTCTGTTGTAAACGTAGCCCTTGCGTCTGAAGACGTAATGGTGGGTGATATCGTGATTACTGCACTCGGTATCTCACGCGAAAAGAAAGAGGTTACTTACCAAACGCAAAAAGTTGGGCAAGAAGACTTAGTTGTTTCTGCCCCTACACGCGTTACCTCTGCTTTGACCGGTAAAGTTGCAGGTCTTCAAATCAATATTCAGGACAACGGTGTTAACCCATCAAGCCAGGTATTGTTGCGCGGTCTCCGTTCTATCAGCGGCGACAACTCAGCTCTTATCGTTATTGACGGTGCCATTGCTTCTTCTGGTGCACTCGATGATTTGAACCCAAATGACATCGAAAGCGTAAACGTACTGAAAGGCGCTACTGCTGCTGCTCTTTACGGTTCAAACGCTAGTAACGGTGCATTGCTTATCACTACCAAATCTGGTACAAAAGGAGAGAAACTTACCGTTGGTATTTCTTCTTCTTACACACTTGACAAAGTAGCCTATATGCCTAAATTCCAGACCAAATACGGAACTGGTTGGGAAGGTGCTTATGATGCAATCGAAAACACCAACTGGGGCCCTCGTTTCGATGGCCAATTGCGTCAGATTGGACCTACATTCCCTGATGGTTATCAAGTTGGAACCCAAATGGTTCCTTACTCTCCTGTTAAAGACAACCTTTTGGCATTCTTCGAAACTGGTAAAACCCTATCAAATACTGTATATTTGAGCGGTAGCAACGAATCCAGTAAATTCTATCTTTCTCTAGGTGACCAGCGCTCTACAGGTATTGTACCTGACGATGAGTACAGAAGAAATACCATTCGTGTAAATGCTTCTAAGAAAGTTGGTAAAGCAACTCTTTCAGTGAATACCAGTTATTTTACTGACGAAACGGATGTAGTTGGAAGTACCATCGGACATCAAGACAGACCATTGTATTGGTTTATATTGAACACCGCTGCCAATATTCCTTTGAGCACTTATAAAGATTGGTCAAATCCTGCAAGCTACGGTTATGCTGACAATTATTTCAACGGTTATTACCAAAACCCATATTGGGCTGTAGGTACCAACAGGAACAACGACAAATCAAACCGTTTCCTTGGTAACTTTGCGGTAAACTATGACTTTGCAGATTGGATTAGCTTTGTGGCTCGTGCAAGTGCAAACAATACATGGGGTTACGGCAAAAACTGGAGAGCAAATCAGAAATATAGCGCAACTTTGAAAAGTGCTATGGACGAAGTTTCTTCATTTGTTGAAGACACTGAATATCAGATTTCAAACTACAACATGGATGCGTTGGTGAATATCAACCGCGACCTGAACGAGTCTTTGAATTTGAAAGTTGTTTTGGGTGCTTCTAACTCAGACTACAACTATCGTTGGAGCGAAATGCGTGCTGAAAACCTCAGTATCCCTGGTTTCTATGATATTTCAAATGGTACTGGTTCTATTGTTCCTGACTTGGTTGAGCAAAAAGAAAGAAGTTATGGTTATTATGGTGACGTTACTTTGGGTATCAAAAAATATTTGTTCCTAAACTTTACTGGCCGTAACGACTGGACTTCTACCCTTGCTGATGGCAACAACAGCTATTTCTATCCTGCATTCGGTCTTTCTTATGTAATTACAGAAAGTTTACCTGCATTGCAAGATAATAGCTTCCTGTCATATGCCAAATTTACCGCCAGCCACTCTACAGTGTACAATGATTTGCAACCATACCAAATCAACGAGCGCTACTTCCAAGCTACTGGTTTCCCATTGGGTACCAGCAATGGTTTCTTCCTTTCTGCTCAGTCTGTTGATGGTGAAATCAAAAAAGAACAAGTTTCTACCACCGAAATTGGTTTAAACCTTTCTTTCTTCGAAAGCAAAATATCTATAGACGCATCATATTTTACATCTAAGATTACCGACCTTATCACTTCTACTACTCCTTCTGTTGCATCTGGTAGTACATCATTCCTTACCAACATTGGAGAACTTGAATCAAAAGGTTTCGAATTGTTGTTAACAGGTAACATTATCAATGCAGGTGGTTTCAAATGGGATCTTTCTGTAAACTTCTCTAATCCAGAAACCATTGTTAGAGAAATTGGTGACGGACTTAATGAGATTGCTATCAACACAACTGGACAGTATGGTGTATATGCAGTAGTAGACATGCCGTATCCACAAATGAAAGCCAACGTATACAAACGTGACCCACAAGGTCGCATTGTAGTTGACGGAGTTAGTGGTATACCTATACAAGCTGAAGGTTTAGCAAATCTTGGTAAAACTACCCCAGATTATATATTAGGTGGTGGTTCTACAATGGCTTTCAAAGGTATCACTTTCAATGTTACATTTGACTATCGTACAGGACATGTATACTATGAGCAAGGTTCAGACAATATGGAATTTACAGGTCGTTCATTGGCCAGCGTTTCTGCAAACCGCCAAGACTTTGTAATTCCTAACTCTGTAATAGAAACCTCAACTGGCGTATACACTCCAAATACCAACATTCAAGTACAAGGTGGTCGTCAAAGCTACTGGACTGATGCATACAACGATGTGAAATCTAACTACGTGAAAGATGCAACTGCTCTCAAAATTCGTGAGCTTTCTTTAAGCTACACATTGCCTAAAAAATTCATCAGCGGCCTTAATGTTCAAAACCTTACTCTAGGTTTTGTAGCACGTAACTTAATGACATGGTTGCCTGCTGAAAATATGTTCTCTGACCCTGAGTTCAACAATTCATTCACTAATTCAAACGTAATTGGTGTTGGTGGTTACTTACAATCTCCTCCTACCAGATCATTTGGATTTAACTTGAACATCGAATTCTAAAAAAAGATTAGATTATGAAGAATATGTTTAAATATATAGTAATTATTGTAGCTGTGATTTTTTCAACAGCCGCATGTTCAGATTACCTCGATGTAAACACTGACCCGAATAACCCAACTGCGGTTACTCCTGACCTCGTGTTGCCTGTGGCTCAGCATTACACAGCGCAATTGCACCATGGTGCTCGTCGCTTCAATGACCTAAGCAACCTGTTGATGTACAACTGGAGCCAAAGTGATGGATTTTCATGGTACACAGACGAGTTCAAATACAATGTTACCACTTCTTTCTATCAAGGTATTTTCAATGACTCTTACACAAGATGCTTGAAACAATACCAAGTACTTGCCAATTTGGAAGAAGCTAAATATGTAAATTACAAAGCCATAGCTGAGATAATGAAAGCATACCATTTCCAATTACTGGTGGATGCTTATGGTGATGTACCTTATACCGAAGCCCTTCAAAGAAGCGGTAATTCTACACCTAAATACGACGATGCTGCTACCATCTACAAAGATCTAATTGTGAAGCTAACCGCAGCAATTGAGATGATTAAAAAAGCTGAAGCAACAGCAGTTGTTCCTGGTGCTGACGATGGAATGTTTGGTGGTGACATGACTAATTGGATTAAATTTGCCAATTCAGTAAAACTACGCATTTTGGTTCGTCAATCTGGCTTAGCTAGTGAAGCAGCTTATCTGAAAACTCAATTTGATGCCATAGTGGCTGAAGGTAGTGGTTTCTATATGGCTGACGTTGCAATTAACCCAGGTTATATCAATGGTGAAGTTGATAAACAAAACCCATTGTGGGACAATTTAGGTAAAGATGCTGCAGGTAGTGAAACTGCAAACAACAAAGCTACTTGTGCAACTGATTATGTATTGACTTACCTTACCAATACCAATGACGCTAGATTGGCTCGTTTGTACGAAACAACTGCAGGTGTACTTGGCGTACCACAAGGTTTGGCTGATTATGACACTCCTGTTCCTGATGCTTTTGTTCCTGAAAAAGTTTGTAATATTGGCCCTGGTATTCTGAAATCTGGTGACCAAGGTTCTATCATCTATACTGCTGCAGAATGCTACCTAAACCAAGCAGAAGCCGTAGTTAGAAATATGCTAGCCGGAGATGCTCAAGTTTTGTACGAAGCTGGTGTGACTGCTTCTTTTACACAACTCGGACTTACAAGTGCATTAGCTACAAACTATTTGGCTGGTACTTATGCCAACGTAGGTTGGGCTCAATCTGCCAATAAAATACAAGCTATTATAACCCAAAAATGGATTGCAACAAACGGTACAACTGCCGAGCAAGCATGGTTTGATTACAGCAGAACAGGTTTCCCTGCAGGTCTGCCTATTTCTATGCAAGCTACCAGCGCCGACCGTCCTGTACGTTTATTCTATCCTTCTGGCGAAATTTCAGCTAATACTGCCAACGTGCCAACTCAGCCGAATGCGTTTTCAGCTAAAATTTTCTGGGCTCAGTAATTAATAACATTTTTGAATCATGAGAAATTTAAAATATCTATTCTTACTTTTTGCATTCTCTTCTTTTCTGTTCACATCTTGTGTTGACCAGGAAACAGATTATGAAGCAAATGGTGAAGGACCAAACTTGGTTACTTTCTCCGATACCCGAACTTCAATTACCAAGGTAGCTGATGGTTCTGAGCAAGACTTCAAACTGAAAGTGAAACTCGTGGGACCTTCTTATATGGATGTGAAAGAAAATATCACATACACCGTATCTGTAGATCCTTCTTCTACTGCCATTGCTAATGTTCATTACAAAATAGCAAAATCAACAGAAGAACTATTAGCTGCCAACAACCATTTTGGTTTGTTTACCTTTACTATGCTTACAGCTGGTATTGAAACCCCGCTTGCTAAAGCTCCAGTATTGGTGCTTAAAGTATCGCAAGCAGATGGTAATGGTAATGTTATAGCCAGCGGTAAAACGATTGCAATCACACTCAACTATGCATGCCCTTCAGAACTAGCAGGTGATTACAACGTTACGGTAGTAAGAACTGCATCATCTGGTGCAGTAACTAATTTTAATTTCACTGAAACTATATACAAAACCGGTGTTGGTACATATAGAACTACTGAAGTTGGTCACTGGATAGGCGGTCTTGGAGTTGGAACTCCGGGTTATACTTTCACTGATGTATGTGGTGTAATAAATGTTCCTGAGCAAAATCTTCTCGAATATTACAGTAACATAGTAAGAGGCCTCGAATTGGGAACAGTTGCAGCTGATGGTACAATACACATTGTTTATGAAATCTCATTTGCCGCTGGTCCTAGTTCATATGATGCTACATATGTACCGGTGAAAAAATAAGTTTAGTTTACTTACTTAAAAAAAAATTGTAGAATGAAAAACATAAGATTATTCTATCTATTGTTCGTTGCAGTTTTGCTTTCGGCAAACTTCGCTTGCGATGCACCAGAGCAAGAAGTAGAACCGATTATTGGATTTGACAGGGCACCTAAAGTGACCATCACTCCAAATAAATCGACGACAAATGTAGCGGAAGGTGACACCATTGTTTTCACCATCACTACTGACAAAATGATTGATCGCTCGCTTACTTTCTCTTTGTTGCAAACAGGAGGTGAAGCTGACCTGCACGACCTAGGTATTTTAGAGGAAACCATCAAACTGGCAGAATATACTACTACAACTAGTTTTAGTCTTGTATTTACCGATGATGGCTTACCTGAATTGACCGAAAAAACCAATCTTGAGTTCGAAATACAAAGCCTTGGTGAGAAATATCTGATTCATCCAACTTCTGTGCTCCCAAAAATAGAGTACACCGTAGCTAACAAAGCATGGGATGGTGGTTTAGTTGTAGCTTTTGGTTGGGCAAACGAAGACAATGATATCGATATTTTCAGCATCTCTAAAACTGCCGGTTCTTGGAATCTTCAAGCTACCGGAGACAATCCTGAAATCATGGCAGGTGTTTGGAATGAGGATGCGGATGATGAGTATTACATGACCTTGGATCCTTTCAAAGTTGTAGGAAATACTTTCGATTATACCATATCTGTTGGTCATCCTGATGGAAAAGTGGAATTTTTTACTGGTACATTTGACATGACGAAACGCGACACTTACACCATTGATTATTTTGATTATTGGGAGATAGATTCTTATCGCTTCCTGAAAGTAGTGAAATCTGGTACAACTTATACAGTAACTAAAGCTTTGCCATAGTTTTCGCAACTACAAATTATATCAGGCTGCCCTACAAGGCAGCCTTTTTTGTTTTCAGTCGATGTATTACAATTATAAAAATTTTGTATAAAATAATTAACAAACCGTGTTGTTTAGTTAAAAATAAAATTATCTTCGTCAATCTGTATTTCGTGAATAGTAACAGGTACGGATAATTGAAAAATTCTAATTATTACTTTAATCTAAATTAATCTTTATGAGAAGTTTAACCATTTTGTTGGCAATGCTTTTATTCTTAGGAATAGAAGCAACATTTGCACAACGGACTATCACCGGCCAGGTGACAGGTGCCGACGACGGTGCTCCTATACCTGGCGCATCTGTACGAGTTGCGGGTGCCAGTGGTCTGGGAACCATGACTGACCTTAACGGTAATTACTCTCTTCAGGTGCCTGACGAGTTCAAAACACTTATATTCACATTCGTGGGTATGCAAACCGCAGAAGTAGCCATTAGCGGTTCTGTAGTGAATGTTGCCCTCAATTCTGAAGACGTACTTGTAGGCGACATAGTTGTTACAGCCCTTGGTATCGCCCGAGATAAGAAAGCTTTGGGCTATGCTGTACAGGAAGTAAGTGGAGATGAAATTGCTGATGTTAAATCTGCTAACTTTGTTTCTCAACTTTCAGGTAAAGTAGCTGGTGTACAAATCCAAACTAACTCAAATTTTGGTGGTTCAGTGAACGTATTGGTTAGGGGTGCTTCCTCTATTACCGGTAACAACCAAGCTTTGTTTGTGGTAGATGGTGTCCCCTTGGACAACAGCGTATTTAATACCGGCTCACAACAAGCTGGCGGTAGAGGTTATGACTATGGTAGTGCTGCAGGCGACATCAACCCTGATGATATTGCATCTATTTCGGTTTTGAAAGGTGCAGCTGCCACTGCTCTTTGGGGCTCACGTGCTGCCAACGGTGTGATTTTGATCACCACTAAAAAAGGAAGTGCAAACAAATCGCTTGGCGTAGAAGTTTCTTTCGCAGGTATGATGGGCGTAGTTGACAAATCTACATTCCCTGAATATCAGAATGAATATGGCGCAGGTTATGGTAAATATTATGAAGATCCAACCGGACTTTTCTTGTATCGTGATATGAATGGAGATGGTACTGAAGATTTGGTAACTCCGGTTTCTGAAGATGCTTCATACGGTGCTAAATTCGACCCTAATCTTATGGTGTATCAATGGAATTCACTTTACGAAGGTCTTGATACCTATGGTAAAGCTACTCCTTGGGTTGCTGCGGCTAATACCCCTATTGAATTCTTCCAAAATTCATATTCATATAATACAAGTGCTCAGGTATCTGGTGGTAACGACAGATCTACTTACCGCCTTGCTTATCAGAACCAAAACCAAACTGGTATTTTGGTGAACAGCTTGTTGAGAAAGAATGGCGTTACTTTCAGCGGTTCTTATAAAATCACTGACAAAATAAAATTCAGTTCGCATGCTAATCTTATCAATACCAACACCAGAGGTCGTAATGAAACCGGTTACTCAGGTAATATTGGCTCATCTTTCCGCCAGTGGTGGCAAACAAACGTAGATATTCTTGAACAAAAAGAAGCCTACGAAAAATTGGGTGAAAAAAATACAACATGGAACCCTGCAGACCCTACTGATATGAATCCTATATATTGGAATAACTTCTATTTCCAACGCTACCAAAACTATCAGACTGACGAGAAAAATCGCATCATAGCTTATAGCCAGTTAGATTGGGAATTGACAGACTTCATGGATGTTACTGCAAGAGCTTCTATTGACAACTACAACCTGGTACAAGAAGAAAGACTTGCCGTTGGTTCTGTTGCTGAAGCTTTTGGTATCGATCTTTCTGATGCGACTTCCGGTTATACCCGACGCGACAGAAATTTTATGGAAACAAACTTCGATCTTATTGCCAACTTCCATAAAGATTTCTCTGAAAACTTTACTTTCCGTGGTGTATTGGGTTCAAACATACGTAAAACAAGTGTTTATGCTATGACATCTTCAACACAAGGTGGTTTGGTTGTACCTAACTTATATTCAGTTGCAAACTCTAAAGAATCTGTATTGGCCCCAGCTGAAGCACTTGCCGAAACACAAGTGAATGGTTATTTCGCAAACGTAAGTTTTGGTTTCATGCAGTACTTGTTCCTTGAGGCATCTGTTCGTATGGATCAATCTTCAACTCTACCCGAAGGCAACAATACTTATTTGTATCCTTCTGTTTCAGGTTCTTTCTTGTTCTCGGAACTTTTGCAACAAGATTGGTTATCGCTGGGTAAAGTTCGTTTGAACTATGCAGTAGTGGGTAACTCCGCTCCTTTTGCCCGTATCAACGATGTTTACCTACAAGGTAGCCCTTTCAATGGAGAAGCTATGTTTGGAGTACCAGCAACAAAATACAATCCTGAATTGAAACCTGAATCACTACAAAGTGTGGAAGCAGGCTTGCAAATGGCATTCCTCAACAACCGTGTAGGTTTTGACCTTACCCTTTACAAAAACAATTCATTCGACCAAATCATGCCAGTTTCTGTATCAGCAGCCAGCGGATATACTACCAAGTATATCAATGCAGGTAATATGGAAAACAAAGGTATTGAGGTAGCTCTAAACTTTACCCCTGTAAAATTTGACAAAGGTTTCCAATGGGATGTGGACATCAACTGGTCGAGAAACATAAACCAGGTAATTGAACTTACCGAAGGTGTTAAAAACCTAACAATAGCTTCACTTCAAGGTGGTGTATCTATCAATGCCCGAGTAGGAGAGCCTTATGGTGTAATTCAAGGTACTGATTACGTTTATTCAGATCCTAAAAATCCTTCAGAAGCCAATCGTATCATCCTGAGTTCAGGTCGTTATATGAAATCTGCTACTTCAGACAAAGTGATAGGTAACATACAACCTGATTGGATGGCAGGTATGCGCAACTCTTTCTCATACAAAAATCTGAATTTCTCATTCTTGATTGACTGGAAACAAGGAGGCGATATATTTTCATTGGATATGTGGTATGGTATGGCAACAGGTTTGTATCCAGAAACAGTTGGTAACAACGACCTTGGCTCACCTTTGAGAAACCCAATCGTTATTACTGATAATACTGATCCTTTGAATCCGGTTTATGCTGACAATTCAGGTGGTGTGATTCTTACTGGCGTGCAACGCGTAGTAAATGGAGTAGATACTACTTATGTTAAAAATAACATTCGTGCAAGAACCGACTACTATGCAAACCCATGGGGTTATGCCACTGCGCCAAATGCTCAGCAGATATACGATGGTACTTATATCAAATTGCGTGAAGTAAATATTACATATACACTTCCAAAAAATCTTTTCCAAGGCAAATATATTCAAGGTGTAACTATAGGTTTAACCGGAAGCAACCTTTGGATTCTCCACAAAAATCTTCCTTATGCTGATCCAGAATCATCTCAAGGTGCCGGTAACGTACAAGGATGGCAGAGTGGTACTATGCCATCTACCAGAAACTTCGGTTTCAATGTAAATGTTAAATTTTAATTCATCCTCGACATGAGAAACAAATTAATATATTCGCTAATCATCTTCTTGGGTGTATTCGCTTCTTGCTCTACCAAAGATTTCGAAGAACTCAATACAGATAAGAAAAATCCGGTGGATGTGCCTGGAAACTATGTATTTTCCCAAAATCAATACTTGTTGGCATACCACATGACCACTGTAAACGTGGGTGTGGGTATTTTCAATATGATGGCTCAGTATATCACTGAAACTACATACACCGATGAAGCTAACTGGGACTTGGTAAACCGCCGTATACCTGACAACTTCTACAGAAGAATGTATCTCGACCTCAACGGTTTCAAAACCGCCAGAACTCTCATTGAAAAAGAGGTAGCTGTTGGTGAAGGCCCAACTGCCGAAAAGAGCAACCGTATTGCCATCATCAAACTAATGAATGCCTATACCTTCCAAGTTTTGGTTGATATATTTGGTGATGTTCCTTATTCAGAAGCGCTCAATCCACTCAACACGCTTCCTAAATACGACGATGACGCCGCTATTTACGCTTCTTTGATGGACTCTGTGGCTGCTGCTGTAAATTCGCTCAATGATGCATATGGTAGCTTTGGTTCTGCTGATTTGATATATGGTGGCGATGTGGCTGCTTGGAAAAAATTTGGCAATGCTTTGCTCATAAAACTTGCTGTAAGTGCTTGGGATCATGATGCTGCCAAAGCGAAATCTGTAGTGGAAGCTGCTTACAGTAAAACCTTTACCGGTTTGTCTGAAAGTGCATATTTCAATTTCACCAATGGTTCACCATATTATAGCCCTATCTACGAAGACCTTGTAGCCAGTGGTCGTAAAGACTTTGTGGTTTGCAACACCCTGTTCCGTCAGATGGACGTTACAGACCCTCGTATTCAGGCTTATGCTGATGATCTTACTTTAGACGCTTCAGGTAATGTGACTAATGGTGGTACTTATGCCGCTAGTAACAACTATGCTACAGGTGCTCACGTTGACGCCGCTATCACCGCCGCTGGTTATCATGGATTCCTTCTTACCTATGACGAAATTCTTTTCTACTTGGCTGAAGCTGCTTCTAAAGGTGCAAATGTAGGTAATACTGCTGCTACTCTTTATGATAATGCAGTTACATCTTCCTTCCAACATTGGACAGGATCTACCGCAGGTGCAAGTGCTTATTTAGCTCTTCGCCCATTTGTAGATGTAAAATCTGTGGCTAAAGAAATGTGGATAGCGATGTACATGAGAGGCCTTGTTGGTTGGACTACTTACCGCCGTGTAGACGGTGCATTTGTTTTAGATGTACCAGCAAACAATACACCAGGTATCTCAGTAATCCCTACGCGTTTTACTTACCCTGTGAACGAACAAACCTTGAATGCTGATGCTTATAAAGCTGCATCAACTGCCATTGGCGGTGATAAACTCACTACCAAAATATTCTGGGATAAAAACTAAATACAGATAAGGGTTAATTAATTGATTTGGGCTGCTCATTTGGGGCAGCCCTTTTTTATTTATATTTTTTAATCAGTTCAACATTCTATATATATGTCTGTTAAGCATATAATTGCTATTTTTATATATCATTTAGTTAGAAATGGGGTATTTGTTCGATGAGATTATATAATTATTGTATCTTTTTTTCGTTATTTAATGAAAATTTTAAACATGCGATTCGAAAATTATACAGCACATAATTATAAATCCATTCCACAGATAATCAATAATTTGACCCCTGAACATATTCACAACATTGACATTGTTTCAAGGGTATTGCCTTTCAAAACAAACAACTATGTGGCAAATGAGCTTATAGATTGGAGCAACTATCTGAACGACCCCATGTTCATTCTCAATTTTCCTCAGCATGGAATGCTCAAAAAAGAACATTTCTCTAAAGTGGAGCTTGCCATAAAAAACAACCTCCCTACAACAAAACTGAACGAAATAATTGATCAGATACGTAAGGAGCTAAACCCACATCCTGCGGGACAGATGGAACACAATGTGCCTTTTCTGGGTGAGCAGAGACTTTCGGGATTGCAGCACAAATACCATGAAACTGTATTGTTTTTTGCAGCGCATTCGCAAAGTTGTCATGCACATTGCACTTTTTGTTTCAGGTGGCCCCAGTTTGTAAACATGCAGGGATACAGGTTCTCATCGCGCGAAATTGAATCGCTCATCGCATACCTGAAGCTTCATCCCGAAGTTACTGATATTCTCTTTACCGGAGGCGATTCGCTTATCATGTCGGCAGAGCAACTCAATTTTTACATAGAACCAATTCTGAAGGCAGACTTGCCCCATATTCAGTCTATACGTTTTGGTACAAAAACACTTACTTATTGGCCGTTCAGATTTACAAGCGATAAAGATGCCGACGATTTGTTGCGCGTTTTCGATAAAATAGCAGCTTCGGGCAGACACGTGGCCTTCATGGCACACATCAATCATCCGAAAGAAATGGCTCCAACTGCTTTCAGAGATGCTGTAAAACGGGTACGAAATACCGGTGCCGAAATACGTGCACAGGCTCCACTCATGCAATATATAAATGACTCGCCTGAAATATGGAGGGATATGTGGAACGAGCAAGTAAAATTAGGAATAATACCCTATTATATGTTTGTAGCCCGCGATACGGGTGCACAACACTATTTTGCAGTATCTCTGGAGCGTGCATGGCACATATTCAGAGATGCGTACCAGCAGGTGAGCGGACTGGCTCGAACAGTGCGTGGCCCTAGCATGAGCGCCGGTCCGGGCAAGGTACATGTGATTGGTGTTACTGAAATTCAGGGGCAAAAAGTGTTTGTACTTCAATTTTTGCAAGGTAGAAATGCAGATTGGGCACTTAAGCCATTTTTTGCACAATACGACCCCAATGCAATATGGCTCAATGATTTAAAACCTGCTTTTGGTGAATCTGAATTTTTCTTCGAAAAAGAATATAAACTAATACTGCATTCAAAAGAAATAGTGAGCCTTATTTGAGCCCTATTGATTCAATATTTTGATGTATTATTATAATTATGATACAGCCCAACAAGCAAAATGCTTAATGGGCTTTTTTAACATAAAATGAGAATATAATCCGAAGATTAGTAATTCTTTACAGGAATTGCTATTTTAGTTTTGCTTTTCGCTTTTATATCTTTTGTACCACATGAGCATCCGGCACAGCTGCCGCAACTGCTTTTGGGAGGTATATATGTAAAAAACCGGTATGTATGATACATAGCATAAACTGTAGTTACCGCGATGATAATATATGTAACAATTTCCTGAAGCATAAGATAATATTTTTAGAATAATTGGGTAGTCTGGTAAAACAACAATGAAACCATATAGGCCAATACTGTAGTATAAGCCACTGTAAATAAAGCCCATTTCCAATGATCAGCTTCACGTTTGATGGCAGCTACTACAGCCACACACGGGAAATAGATAAGGGTAAAAAGTAAAAATGAAATGGCACTATAAGTAGTAAATACCGGTTTGCCAAGTTTTTCACCTGCAGCATATACCTCTGATTGAAGCTTATCTTTAAGATTTACGTTGTCATCTTCTATTTCTGCCTGATACAAAACCCCCATAGTACTTACCACTATTTCTTTGGCCACTACCCCGGTAAGCAAGCTGATGCTCATTTTCCAATCGAAACCCAGTGGCTGCATAATAGGTTCTACACTTTTTCCCAGCATACCTATGTACGAAAGTTCTTGTCTTTTGGCTTCTCTCGAAAGTTCCGTTTGCTTCAGTTCTTCCTGCCATTTTGAAAGCTCATGTACATCTGCGTTGGTTTGTGAATCTATGCGTTGCTGAATGGCATTCATTTGCGTATCAAATGATGTGAGTTTGTCGTCGTTTCGGGGGAAATAGCCCAATGCCCACACCAAAATAGATGCAACCAGAATGATGCCTCCCATTTTCTTGAGGTACTCGCTGGCCTTATGCCACATATGACGCACGGTGGATTTGAAAGTAGGTATACGATAAGGCGGCAATTCCATTACAAATGGGGTTTCTTTGGCCTTGAAAACTGTTTTCTTCAACATATAACCAGTGGCTACAGCTAGTAAAATGCCTATGATGTACATCATAAAAAGCATGGTACCTTGGTTGGCACTGAAAAAAGCACTAATGATGAGTAAGTATACCGGAAGGCGCGCCGAGCACGACATAAATGGAATGATAAGAATGGTTATCAGGCGTTCGCTCTTGTTTTCAAGGGTGCGGGTACCCATAATGGCTGGCACATTGCATCCAAACCCCATGACCAGCGGAATGAAAGACTTTCCGTGTAACCCAATTTTATGCATGAGTTTATCAGTAATAAAAGCCGCTCGTGCCATGTATCCGCTATCCTCCAGAAGGGAAATGAAGAAAAATAATAGTACTATGTTAGGTAAAAAAACAATGACTCCGCCTACCCCACCAATGATGCCATCTATAAACAAATCTTTGAGCATCCCATCGGGAATGTACAACCGCATCAACTCACTTATCCACAGCACAGTAGTATCTATCCAATTCATCGGATACTCACCAAGCGTGAAAGTGCCCTGAAACATAAGCCACATGATAAATAAAAAAATGGGAAAACCCAGGTATTTATTGGTGAGAAAATCATCGATAAGTCCCGAAGTTTTTCTGCGCGAAGGTGGTGCAGGCACGAAAGTTTCTTTCAAAGCACCCGAAATGAAACCGTATCGCGCATCGGTAAAGAGGGTTTCAATATCATCTCTCAGGTCTGCTTCTAATTTTTGACGGGTTTTGGTGAGTGCAGATATACATGAACCGTGTATTTCCTTATTCTGTAATATTTGCAATAGCTCTTTGTCGCCCTCGAGCAACTTGATGCTGATAAACCTGGGGTTGAAATTCTCGGGGAAAAGATAAATATTGGGAAGAACCACTTCTTCCTCTGTGCGTGATATAGCATCTTCGAAGGCATTGCCATACTTTACCACTGCTTTACGGCGTGGTTCTAGAGTTGGCTGTATGCTTTGAATAGCAGCGTCGAACGTCTGAAAAATACCTTTGCCCTTTTTGCTTACAGCCGGAATAATAGGAATGCCAATCATTTCAGAAAGCACATGGTATTTGAATATATCGCCGCGTGCAGTAAGCTCGTCGTACATATTCACTACCAAAACCATATTCAACCCCATTTCCATGAGTTGGGTAGTGAGGTATAAGTTGCGCTCCAGGTTTGATACGTCCAATATATTAATTACAACATCCGGCTTCTGATACAGCAAAAAATCGCGTACATATTTTTCTTCGGGATTAAAAGTAGTGAGCGAATATGTCCCGGGCAAATCGGTTAATTCCAGCTCATATCCTTTGTAAGCAACTTCCGATTTCTTGGCATCTACCGTAACTCCACTGTAGTTGCCTACATGCTCCTGTGAGTTGGTAGCAAAATTGAAAAACGTAGTTTTCCCGCAATTGGGATTGCCCAGCAATGCCATGCTTATCTTTTTACCTGCTGTATATTGCTTGAGCTGCATTCGCTGGTGCTGAATATTGAGCTCCGGTGCCGGAATATTGCAGAAATAATCATCAGTAGCAAGATCTACTTCTATGAGCGATGCCTCTTTGCGTCGGAGAGAAACATCATAGCCCATAATATTATATTCAATAGGATCTTTCATGGGGGCATTTTTTATCACTGTTATTTCCTGCCCCTTAATGAATCCCATTTCGGTAATTCGCTTCTTAAATGCACTACTACCAATGATTCTTACAATCTTGGCCGAATCATTGTCTCTCAAATCAGATAACCACATAAAACCATACAGATTAACAGTACAAAACTACTATCAGTCCATTGGTATCACAATCCCAATAGTTAGGTATTTTAAGTAATACCCCAAGTCAAATATATGACTCCCATGCATGCTTTATTGAACTTGAATAGGCGCAAATTCAAATTTGTGGATTATTTTTGTATATTGCACAATTAGCAAAATATAGTCAATAAGCTATTGCCGAAATATATACACATGAATAAAGACAACATCATAGATAAGCTGAGGGAAATATTCGGAAAATCAGTTCAACAACTCAATATTCTGGAAGAAAAAATTGACATTGGATTGCAAATGGAATATTTTGAACAAACCAAAGAACTTCGCAAAGAAGCGGATAGTGAGCAAATTTTGCAGGAAAGCGATTGCATTTTCCATGAAAATACCAGCAACGACGAAATAAAAAAATACTTAGTACTACTTGCCGGACTCAGCGAAGTGAAAGCACTGCGAAAAATTGAAGAATACAAACAATCTGCCCCCGATGAACTAAAAGACTGGGTAGTACTGGCACATCACGAATCGAAAATGAATATTGAGAGTGTTTTGCTTGATAAAAACCTGATATACATTTCTACGGGTTTGGGCGGGAAAGAAGGCAAACTTCGCTATTTCATTGTACTCAGTTCCAAAAATAAGAACGCATTTACCACATCGCAGGAGTCTATCATAGAAAAAGAGCTACGCTTCACGCTTGGTAAACATGCTGCTGACCTTGAGAATATCAGTTTTCAAGAGTTTTACGCTGCTATAGTGGCACTCGTACCGCTGCATGTTGCCATGCGCCCGGTTTTTAAAGAAGCTATTGAAGAATGCAACCAATTGGGAAATTTTCTGAACGAAAACTACTTGGTCACCAACGTAAAAATTTTCAATAATGATGAAATTTTATCACTGCTGAACAAGGACGACTCCGATGCCCCCGAACAAGAATTTGACATAAAAGAAATCTGATACAAAAAGCTAAGAATATAAAGTAGAATGAAATTTAAAAACGTAAACATAGCAGTGCAACTGCTCCCCTTAGGAACTCCTGATGCCCAGACTGCCTATAATTATGTAGATGAGGCCATTTCCGTAATCCGGAAAAGTGGTTTAAAGTATGAAGTTTGCCCTTTTGAAACTGTATTGGAAGGAGACTACGATACCATTATGCAAGTAATAAAAGAAATACAAGAAACTGTATTTGAGAAAGGCCTGGGACACCTCATTGTAAATCTGAAAATAGAAAATTGCGCCGCTTCGGATCTTAGCTTTGAGGTAAAAACCCAAAAATTCAGATCCTGAGAAAAATGCGAACAGCAATGCAATAAAATCAGGTTGTGATAAACAATATTTAGCCTTCACTCATTTGAGCATAACTTATTATCAGACAATTTAACAAAACATTTAGTATTCATGAGGAATAAAAATCGGGCTTCAACCTTATCGCCTTAAAATACAGGTACATAAACATTTGAAAATGCATTAACCTTTTTTTATGTAAAGGAGTCACAAAAGGGTTGGTAAATTTTGAAATTCTGATTTACTTTGCCATGTATTCAACGCCGTATCAAAATACAAAAATAAGTTCTTTTCAGTTATGATAAGTAGACGATTTCTCCGTGTAAAAGCTATGCAGATAATTTACGCACACTACAAAACTGGTAGCAACCAGTACGAAGCTGCGGAGAAAGAATTGTACCAAAGCATACGACATTCATACGACATGTATTTTTTTCTTTCAGCACTCATTATACAAGTGCAGGAGTACGCCCAGGGACGAATAGACATTTCCAGACAAAAATTAATTCCCACCGAAGAGGATCTGAATCCAAATATGAAGTTTGTGCATAACCAACTCATAACGCAGCTCAAGAAAAATGAGCAATTGCAATCGGTACTCAAACGCACCAAGTTTTCTTGGAACAACCACCCGGAGCTTGTAAGAAACGTGTATCAGTCCATGATTGAAAGCGATTATTACAAAAATTACATGGCCGACGAAATTATTTCCTATGATGAGGATAAGAAATTTGTATCGAAGCTATATGCCAAGCTCATACCATTCAACGAGTTCCTATACCAGATGCTCGAAGAAGAAAACATATACTGGAACGATGAAGTAGAATTTGTGCTCAGTCGAATCTCATCTACCCTCAAAGGTTTCAAAGAGAGCGAAGGAGTATATGCCAAATTCCTGCCCATGTTTCAGAGCCACGACGACGAAGATTTTGTAAAAATACTTCTCAAGCATGTTATCCGGAATAAAGAAAAGCTTGATACCATCATCACAGACCATGTAAAGAACTGGGATTTGGAGCGTATCGCATATCTGGATATTGTCCTCATGAAACTAGCCATAGCCGAACTCCTCAATTTCAAGGAAATACCGGCCAATGTTACTTTCAATGAGTATATAGAAATAGCAAAACACTACAGCACCGATAAAAGCAATCTATTTATAAACGGTGTGCTCGACAAAATAAAAATGACATTGCAAAAAGATAAACTCATTCCCGAGCACGTTGGTCATGAATATAAAGCAAGCAAAAACGAAAATAACTAATTACTAAGTTATCTGATTATGAGCAAAAATTTGGTTTTGAAAAATTGGTATTTTATAACCACAATGGTATTACTTTCTGCTAATCTGCTGATCTCATGCTCGCAGCCTTCATCAAGCAATGCTTCGGGAAATATGGCCAATGGCGTACCTGAAATATCTTTCGAGAACCGGACCCATGAATTTGGTGATATCATGCAAGGCGAAAAAGTTTCTTTTACTTTCGTATATAAAAATACAGGTACTGCTCCGCTCATAGTCAAATCTGTGCGCGCATCGTGCGGTTGTACCACTCCAAAATATTCAAAAGAACCTATTGAGCCCGGCAAAGAAGGATTTGTAGAAGTTGTTTTCGACAGTTCAGGCCGACAAGGATTCCAAACAAAATCTGTAACACTTGAAACCAATTGCCCCGAAGAAGTGACAGACTTGAATTTTACTGCAAACATTAAATTAAACAATCAATAAACACCTTTTCATATGATTATGCTAAATTTTATAGCCATGATGGGAACCCCGGGACAGGAACAAAACCCATTCATGTCGCTTCTTCCTTTACTTTTGATAGTGGTTGTATTCTATTTTTTCATGATTCGCCCACAAATCAAAAAACAAAAAGAACTCAAAAATTTCAGAGAAAGCCTTCAGAAAGGCGATAAAGTTATTACCATTGGCGGAATATACGGTCGTATAGTAGAAATGCAAGAAAATGCTGCTTTGGTAGAAATTGACAACAATGTAAAAATTAAAGTGGATAAGTCGGCTTTGGTAAAAGATGCTACTGCCATCATGGGGCAGAAGTAATAATAAACCCAATAGACAGGAAACAAAAAAATCCAAAGTTCGAAGCTTTGGATTTTTTTTACCCCAGATTAAGCATTAGTGCTAGAAAAAACGTTTTATTTAGAGGCATGTAACGCCGATTTGCGAAATTCCCCTATTTAAGAGGGGTGGCCATAGGCCGGAGTATAATCAATTAGCAATAAACATTTTACATCAAACAATAGTAAGATACAATCCATTATTAAGAAATTTAGCTATATTTCTTAATTCCTAATATGGGTTAAAAGAGCGGCAGATGCCTATTTTTTCTCGTTTTCTTTAAATTCTTCACGCTCAGGCCTACGCACCAGATTTTCAATGCGTTTCTTGGCCTCAGCATTCGCAGGATCCAACTTAAGCACCGCTTCGTAATCGCGCATGGCATCGGCAGGTTTGTTTATTATTTCAAATATTTTGCCTCTGAGCAAATATGCATTTATGTGGCTGGTATCTGCATCGAGTACAGTGTTGATATAAAACAATGCCTCGCCATATGAGAGCGCATCGAAATTCAAAACCCCTGCTTCATAATTGGCTCCTAAATCGCGGGGTTTCAGTTTCAGATATCGCTGATAGTCTGAGAGGGCTTTGCGACGCTCGCCTACAGCAGTATAGAGCTTTGCTCGCATTTTATACGATTGCGAAAAAGTACTATCTGCCTCCACTGATAAATTCAAATCCCGAATAGCTTTTAAAGTATCTGTTTCTTCCAGAAACACCTGAGCCCGGTTGTAATATGCTTCTGCACTTTTGGGGTGCATGATGAGGTATGCCTCATATACTGCCAACTTGCGCGACGGTGTATTGTAGCGTTCATCGGCTATCTTTTTCAAGTGATCTTCTTTTTGGTTGAGCCCTACAAATGTGCTTGAATCACCGGTTACGAAAGTTTTCACAGCTATGACCGGAATTTTGGGCTCGGGCATGTAGCGTATGAGCAATTCGTCTACCTCCATCACCGACTGGCGCGAAAGGGTAAACCCAATGTATTGCCCGAAAAACGGATCTGCGGGAATGACTGCCAATTGTTTGGAATTGACAGACAAATAAAGTGAGTCGCCTCTTTTTAGTATTTCAAGTGTGTTAAACTCCTTTTTGGTGATGATGGCCTCGCTCGGTGTCCAGGGTATATAGTCTGTCCACTTTCCATTGCTCAGCGCATCGGCAGCATATTTTCCTTCGCCAGAAATAACAAACGAAAAGCGGTTGGCACGGTCGCTTCCCCAAATGATCCCAAATGCACGGTTTTCAGGTCCCGATTTCTTGCGTATTTTGGCAAGAATATGAAAATCTGCCTCTTGCACTATATCGGTATTTATGATACTCTCTATTGCACCTGCATCCATCTTGTTCTGAAGCAGATAAACACCTTTTATAACGGTTCGAGAAAAACGATTGTTGTCAGATTCTGGCCAGTTGTTCCTGTTTTCGGTAAACTGCTCGTATATGAGTGTATCTTGCGCCCTGAGTGCCTGAGCCATGCAAAAGAACGTTAGTATAACACTCAAAATCAGATATTTTTTCATTTTTAATGTATTTAAGTCATTTTTTAATGTGCAGAAACTTACTCTATTTTCAATGCTTCGATTTTATTTGACCTAGTTTTTAACCGTTGGGGTTTCACGTATAATTTCGGATATGTAAAGCAAATTTACAAATTTCTTTCATACAATTTATGTACCGTACTTTTTATTGGTTATTAGATGAGTTGATGATAGTAAAACCAACCGGCTCGTATATATTCAAGCGTATATTTTTCTTGTACACCAGTACTAAGTAATCGTTCTCGGTTTCGTAATAAGAAGGCATCTGGCCAATACTAGAAATGTAAGTATAGTTGTAGTAGCCCTGCTTGAGGCGAAGCTTGATTGTATGCATATTTTGCCCATACTCCTGCATTTTCAAAAGTTTGTTTACATCAGTTCGTGAAAAACCATTGAATCCGCCAACCACATACACCTCGTGCATGGTATTGAATGCCAAATTAAATGTAACATCTACATAATCAACCGATAACGGACTATACACATAATCATCGGGGGGTAGCTGCCAAGTCCCGGTAAATGGTAATGGTAAATTCCGTTTTCATACCGGATACTATCTGTTTCAATTTCTTTATACGTCACTACCCTGCTATCGAAATGTAAAAATTCGCTACCTGCTTCGAAAAGAAATGCAGGTGAATATTTGTAAACATAAGAATTTGCAGATATAAAATCAGGCTTATCGGCACTACCAATTCGGTCGGGCCTGCCATTTTGCAATACTTGTACCTGCAAATCGGAAGATGAACGCACCTCCTGAACCAATGAGCCGGAAACACTCACCTCAACTTGCTGATGTGTAAGTATCTTGTCGGGCACAATGGCTCGCACCACTTTCCCCGAAATGCTAATCTCCGAGTTTATAACATAAAAGAACGCTGAAACAACCGGAGTATCATCTCCCGCCTCCAATACTTGCAATAGGTACTTTCCCGGCAATACAAAACGGCAATTATCATTAGGAAGGTTCAGTGTATAATGAATATATGGAACAACGGTGTTTTGTGAATACGCGAACTCATTGAGCGGTATATTCTCAAACCCATCTGCATACTCTGCATACATAAGGCCGGAAGGGCTGCCATCCGGATTGCAATGCACCACGCTGTAGTTAAAAGCTTTGTAAGGTAAATTCACCAAATCGAAGCTAAACAGCAATTTATCTGAACTTCGCAACTCCAGAATAGGATAAGACATATTCCAACCTTCACGATATAACTGCACAGAATGAATTCCCTCAAAATCCAGTTCCTGTGCATGTTGGGCATTTATTCTTAATGCAAGCATTATCAATAATTTGAGTAAAAACACTTTTTGTACGTATATCATGCAAACTTTTTTAAAAAAACTTATAATTAGATGGGATGGAATATAAATATATGGACGAAAATGCATATATTTCGTTTGATATAATAATTTTGTATAGTAATAGATATAAAATTCTGCTCGCCAAACTTTATCTTTTAACTATTACTATTTTCCTTCCGATAAACAGTTGAAGATAAATTGCAATGAAATTCGATTCTTTCACACTTTTTTTCACTTATGGAATTATCGATTTATTCATCGCTACCATTTTTGCATATTATATTCTGGTTACGAAACCCCAAAAATGGTTTGTAACTGGATACCTGGTACATCGTGTTATCGATTTCTTTGTATTTGTAGGGCTCTCTCTTCGAAACAAAATCCCTGACTTCATTTCCGTCGACTTAGCCAATATTTTTTATTTCTCTAATAGTGTATTGCTCATTATCAGCATTTCATCATACAGGGGAACGCTCAATAGAAAATACCTCATGCTCATGTCAGGCATAGCATTAGCCATTATTATTTCATTTCTCGCTGTTTCAGAAAACGCTTCAACGCGAGTGATTGTAAGTTCATTTGGAGCATTTGTACTTTTTGGAATTGCCAGTGCCGAAATGCTCAAGAACATGAGGCCATATAAAATGCCACTTATTATCTCTATCAGTTTTTTTGCATTCGCAACTGTCAATTTGATCAGGGGTATAAATATCGTGGTCACCATGCCCAATGGCTACGACCCCATGAATTTAGGTATCATGGATATTTTACTTTCATTTACTATTATATTCTCAATACTATTCTCTACTGTAGGATTTTTGTTGCTCATAAGAGAAACCGACGAACTTGAAATAAAGAGTAAAAACCGGTTTATACAAATATCCCTAGACCAGAGCCCTGTGGATATAATAGTAACCAATATTGATGGTAATATATTGTATGCCAACCCACAATACAAAAAATCAGTTGGACTCGAAGATAAAGATATACTGAATAAAAAAGCACAAATATTTACCAGCAATATAAATCAGACCGAAAATACTGATGAAATCTTGCATGAAATGAACCAAGGAAAAAGTTGGCAAGGTGAAATAGATGTGCTTGATGCCAATGGACATTTAAACACCAAAAAAGTTGTACTAGCTCCCCTTATCATAGGTGTGAATGAAGATAAGAATGTGATCATGTATCAGATTGATATTACCCAAAGCAAAATAAACCAAGCACTTATTCAAAAACAAAATGAGCAGCTAAATTCCCATATAAAAGCGAAGGACAAATTTATTTCGGTGCTTGCACACGATTTACGCAGCCCTATTGCCGGATTCTATCAGCTCACCACTCTCATGTATAAAAATTTCAAGAATTATGAGCCCGATGCACTCAGAAATATGCTTGAACTGCTCAACCGAAACGCTTACAACAACTTTCAGCTACTCGACAATCTTTTGCAGTGGGCTAAATCATTCCAGAAAAATATTATGTTCAATAGAAAACCAATAAACCTGAAGATTTTTATTGACGATTCAATTCTAAATCTTCAGGAATACTCCAACCTTAAAAACATATTGATACTGAATAATGTAACAGAAAATATTGAAATATTAGGACATCCGGAGATGTTAAAGACCATATTGAGAAACCTTATAATAAATGCAACCAAATATACACCTAACAACGGTTCTATAAATATTTCAGCGCGCGAAGATGAGCAATACACATATATTTCGGTATCTGATACAGGTATTGGAATGAGCGAGCATGTGAGGGAAAACCTTTTCAAACTGGAGGAAACAAAAACTTTGCAAGGTACAAATGGTGAACAAGGTACGGGTTTTGGTCTGGTTATATGCAACGATTTTGTGCTCAAACATCAAGGAAAAATCTGGGTTGAATCTGAACCAAATAAAGGCAGCACTTTCTCTTTTAGCTTTTCGCGTACCTGAACATTTTTATATCCCAAACTTGATACTCTTTTGCAAACATCGCATAAATTGAGTATTTTTCCCGTGCAAAAGTAGCTTTGTTTGCAACTGATTGCACTTACAAATAATAACTTACGTTTTGAAAAGAAAAAAATTACCTTTTTACGAAAATGTAGAAATCACCGCCATTGGCTCCGAGGGAAAAGCATTGGGGCGTATTGACGAAATGGTGGTTTTTGTGCCCAATGTAATACCTGGCGATATAGTTGATATACAAATAAATGAACGCAAGAAAAATTATCAGGAAGGTTATCCCACACGATTCGTAAAATACTCATCGCTCAGGCGCGAGGCGGCTTGCGAACATTTCGGCATCTGTGGCGGATGCAAATGGCAGATGCTCCCCTACCCCGAACAATTGAACTTCAAGCAAAAACAAGTATACGACCAACTTACCCGCATAGGAAAACTCGATATTCCGGAAATGCCCCCTATTCTGGCATCGGAAAGCGAATACTACTACCGCAACAAACTTGAGTTTACCTTCTCAGCCCACAGGTGGTTGCTGAAAGAAGAAATGGGAAGCATAACCGACCCGCAACAATTGAATGGGCTTGGTTTTCATATCATATGCGCAATTTTACCCGTAAATATGCTTTTGAACACGGCCTCGATTTTTACAATTTCAAAAATAAAAGCGGTTTTTTCAGAAATATGACTGTGCGCAACACCCTGAGTGGCGAAACCATGGTCATTTTCTCTCTTGGGCTCGATTTGCCCGAAGAGCGTGCGGCTTTTCTGAATGCTTTTTACAACCAGTTCCCGGAAGTATCTTCGCTCAACTATGTGATCAATCATAAACTGAACGATACGATCTTGGATCTGGATATACATTGCGTGAAAGGCAATCCCTATATTCTGGAACAAATGCACGGATTGAAATTCAAAGTGGGGCCAAAATCTTTTTACCAAACCAATAGCAAACAGGCTTTGCGTTTGTATGAGGTAGCACTCGGCTTTGCTCAGCTTACGGGCAGCGAAAATGTATTCGACCTATATACCGGTACCGGAACCATTGCTGCCTTCGTTGCTTCTAAAGCCCGCAAAGTGGTTGGTATTGAAATAGTACCCGAAGCCATAGAAGACGCCAAACAAAATGCCCGGATGAATGGAATTGAAAATATTTCGTTTCACGTAGGAGATATGAAAGACATGCTTACCTC
>JAIFMY010000073.1 GCA_020048155.1 Bacteroidota bacterium | reverse complement strand
TGATGCAGTATTTTATGAATATTGGCTTCTGAGAGCATAGCATTGGCGTAGGTATTGCTTATGTATAGATGTGTCTCCAATGCCTGTTTGTACAATATTTCTTCCGGCGAAATAAGATAGTCTGTCAGGTAGTCCAACATGGCAGGCATTTTCATGTCTTTGCGTGCAAAATTGCAAATACTAATCAGTGCCCCCTGTTTGAGTTTTATATCTGAATCCGAAATCAACTTCTCCAGATCTGTGAATTGATTGTTGTGAATGTATATCGTTGCAAGCGATGCTGCTATGTTAGCACTAATTTCGATGGAGCTCAAATATGGGATCAATTCATCCGTCAGGTTTACGTTGACGCCAGGTTCCAGCAATAGATCATATAATTCGCGCGATGCTTCCGTTTTTTGTTTTGGTTCGGGCAATAGTTGTATTAGTAACGGTATGTAGGTACTTATCTGGATTCCGTTCTTGTGGGCAATGCTCAGAAATGCGGGCAAATTTGCTTTTATAGACTTGTATTTCATGAAAAGATTTACAACCTCGCGCATTCTTGTATCTTCCAATGTGGGCACCAACTTTATGTATACTATCAGCACTTCTGTAACTATGGTTTTATGCTTCTTTATCTGAAGGCATATTTGAGGTAAAATGATACTAATATCGGCTCCTGCTTTCTGGTTCGAAATCAGTGGTTTGATGAAATAATTCGAATGTTGTTTATGCTTTATTGCCTCTACTATGGCATCTAAATCGTTGTGGTGCACAAAGTGAGTAACCAAGGAGTTTCCCATATCATGCAGGATGCTCATATTGTGGCAAGTGTCGTAGCTTTTCATCAGAAATGGCACAGCATCAGATATATCTATGTGTTTTTGAACCATAATATCGAAATACGCAATGGCATCGTACCAGCTTTGATGGGTAGGATTTATAGGAGCTGAGGAAAGTATGTCTAAATTGTGTTTAAATTCTTCGGGGGTGTATATTATTGGCATATGTCACTCAAAATTCGTGGGACTTTATGAAAGAGGTAACCAAGTTATTCTATTTTAAACTTGGCGTTGATGGTAACTTCAATTTTTATTTTTTCAAATTCAACGGCAATAGATTCGTATGAGTCTTTTGATTCAAGGCTTTTTAAACCTCTTATCATAACCCCTGCGGTGCGGCCAGTAAGGTGTTCGTTGGTGTAGCCTCCCAAATCGTAGTCTGAAATATAAATGGCCGGTCCTACTTTCTGATCGAGGGGCAAGGTCATGGCTAAGGCGTTGTGTCTGGCTTTAGTGATGGCCCTGCTACGCAATTCTTGTTTTATTTCCTCAATTCTTGAATATTCAAGTTTTACAAGTTTCACATTTGAAATTCCTTCACTTTCAAGCCCTACTATTACTTTTCCAGCAGTTTGAGCATCATATACTTCCAATATATATATTTTGGCTTTGAGTATATCCTGGTCTTTCAGAAAGTAATTCATATAATTGCTGAAAATATCGGTAAGTGCCAATTGTTTTTCAATGTCTATACCTATGGCAGTCAGTTTGTCTGCCATTTTCTTTTCGAGAGTTTCCACAGAAATTTTGCCTTTGGTGTCTTTTTCGCTGATCAGTATATTGATGTATATACGGTCGGGCACCACCATCGTGTCGGCGCTTGCTTGGGTTTCTATGTAGGGTATGTCCAGAAAATTTTTGGTTTGAGCAATAAGCGTTTGAATCGAGGCCAGAAATAATATGATGGCGATGAGTTTTTTCATGTTCGTATTTTTATTAAAGAAATATTGGTGTAGTTGTGTTTCTGAAATTTCAATCCCAGTCAAAGTCCCAGTCATTGTCGGGGTCGTCGTCGTCCATGTTTTCGTAAAAGCCAAAGCCAAAGGGCAATTTTGCATAAATGCCGGGTGCTACAACAGTATTGTCGCCCACATGTCGGAATCTCAGATTTACACCTGCAAAGTAATTGGCCCACAGCGAACCTTGTACACCCAGATTTGCTTTATTTAGCTCAGCATCGTACTGAAAAACAGGACCAAATGCAACACCAATCAAGCCAATTCCGGTTTGTGCTTCGGAATAAATCCTGAGCTTGTTCGCACCATAATCTATGCCTACATCCAGGCTGTAAGGCATGTGCCGGTAATTCCAGTATGAGCATTCTATTCCGTAGGATACGTTAAATTTTGGTCCACCAATATTGAAATGTATCATAGGGCCAATCATGAAAACCTGATTAAGTTGTGCATTTGCTGCAAACACACTGCATACAAGTAACATAATCACAAATAATTTCTTTGTCATATGCTTATACCAATTACCAGTATATCATCTACTTGTTCGTTGGTTTTCTGCCAATCGCGCATAATGGTGTCCATCCTCGTTTTTTGTTCATGTATAGGCAAAACGTGAATGTTGGTCAGGGTTTCATGAAAACGTTTGGTTTTGAATTTTTCATTTTTCTCACCTCCAAATTGTGAGTAATATCCATCTGTATACAAGTACAATACATCTCCTTTGACAAGTTGGTATGTATGCTCTGTGAAAGGACTCTCTTTGGCATAAATACCTACAGGCATGTGGTCTGCCTCCAGTACTACCATGCTTTTATTGTTGGGCAGCAGTACTTTTCTCTCTTTTGGTTTGAGGGTAATTTCGTCGGCGGTAGGGTTTATGGGTGAGTTATGGTCTTGGGTAAAAATAACACAAGGATTGTGTGCACCCGAGAAACTCATTTCAAGGGTCTTAGTATTGATTGCACAAAACGCGATATCCATACCATCTTGCTGTTCTCCGCGTGCTCCTGTTTGCTGAAGAGCCAGTTTTATCTGCTCTCTCAATTCATTGAGTACATCAGAGGCAGCTGTTATCTTAGGATTTCTGGCTATTTCATTGAGCAAGGCCAGCCCAAGCATACTCATGAATGCTCCCGGAACACCATGTCCGGTGCAGTCTGCTGCTGCCACCAATACCCAATCTTGCACCTGACGTGCAAAGTAAAAATCGCCACTTACTATATCACGTGGTTTAAAATAAACAAAATGTTCCTGAAAATGAGCATCTAAAATTTTAGTAGATGGTATTACTGCTTTTTGTATTCGCTGAGCGTACAAAATGCTGGCAGTGATGTTGGTGTTTTTCTCTTCTATTTCCTCGTTTTGAGCTTGTATTTCTTCATTTTTGGTGGTAAGCTCATCGTTGAGTTCTTTCAGACTATCGCGTTGGGTACTTATTTCTTCGTTTAGTTGTCGGAGTTCTTCGTTTTTCTCAAGTATCTCATTTTTTTGTTTTACAATTTCCGCTGTACGTTCTTTAACTTTCCTTTCCAAAATTATTTTATCGCGTTTCAGTGCGCGGGCTTTCATTTGAAAATACAATACTACAAGGCCTATAATTGACAGAACTACAAGTATTTGAAACCATATTGTTTTCCAGAACGGGGGAGTGATGATAAGTCTGATGGACGTAATTTTGTCGCTCCAGATGCCATCGGCATTGGCGGTTTTTATTTTCAATACATAATCTCCATACGGAAAACCTGTAAACGAGATTGTGTGGTTTTTGCCCAACATTATCCAATCATCATGATAGTTTTCAATCATATAGGCATATGTATTTTCGAGCGGCGAGGCAAAATTTGTAGATGCAAATTCGAAGGTGAAATCACGCTGCCAGTAGTTAAGTCGTATTTCTGAAGCGTAGGCTATTGCAACTTTTAGGGGGGAATCTTGTCCAGGCAGTACCGATTGGTTGAATAGTTTGAAATCGGTGAGCACTACATTGGCTTTGGTGGTATCTGTGAGTATGTATGTTGGGTAAAACATATTAAAACCATTTACACCTCCGAAATAGAAAATACCCTCCGAGTCTTTAAAATATGCTCCCTGATTGAACTCGTTGCTTTGCAATCCGTGGTTGATTGTGTAATTCATGAATTTCCCGCTGGCGGGGTCAAGTTCACTAATTCCGGAATTGGTGCTTATCCAAAGTCGTCCCAAATCATCTTCCAGCATTCCGTAAACTACATTGTTGGCCAAGCCTTTCTTTTCGCTGTAACGAACAAATTTTTCGGTTTTAGGATCAAATTTATTAAGTCCGCCGCCAAAAGTTCCTACCCATATATATCCTTTGCTGTCTTTGTATAATGTAAATATCTGGCTGTAGCTTAGCGTGGTAGAGTCGCTAAGTATAGATGGGAATACTTTGGTAACAGCATTTCCATTCTTATCGAATGTCATTTTGAAAAAACCTGTACCACCGCCTACCCAAATTGTGCTATCGCCATCTACGAGCAGATTTTGTACAAAATTTAAGTGAGACCGGCGTGAGCTAAGTCCCTCAGTTCTGAGGGGATAAGTTGTGAATTTTTCAAGTTTTCGATCAAATTTTTGAATTCCGAATGCGGTAGCCAGCCAGAGATTGCCTTTGCTATCTTCGTCAATGGCATTTATGATATTGCTTTCAACAGTAATGGTATCTGAAATCTGATGGTTTAGGTAAAAGATAAATTTCCCTGTTTTCTCGTTCCATTTACCGAGGCCATTCAGCCCGTTGCTTACCCACATATTTCCGTCAATATCGCGGTGAATGGCATATGTGTCGTCAGAATTTGAGCCTCCCTGTGATGGATTTGTTGGTGAAAGGAGCTTGAAAATATTTTTCTTTTTATCGTAAATATATATGCCTTTCCCAAAATAGGTTCCTACCCAAATGTTTCCTTTCAAGTCTTCCGCAAAACAAAAGGGCCATGCATCTTGTAACCAATTTTCATTGCCAGGATTGGGGGCTATGTGTGTAAATTTGTTTTTAGAACGGTTGTATTTCGATAAGCCATTACTGGTTCCTATCCACAAGTTTCCGTTGTTGTCTTCAAACATAGACATGATGCTGGTAATATTGTCTGATATCAAACTTTTATTGTTTCTTGGGTCGTGCCTTATGTATATTATTTCTTTGGTGAGCAAGTTTACGGAAACCAGACCGCTGGTTCCGGTTACTGCATACAGACAACTATCCTGAGCCACATAGAAATCGTTTCTGAAGTTTTTGGATAAACCATGTTTGATATTATAAACTACTTTTCTTTTTTTCGGGGCGTCGAGGTATTTTACTAAACTATCTTCATACATTATCCAAAAATGTCCTTGTTTGTCGGTACCAATGCGTTTAAGATATTTAAAATCAATACTTTCGGTGTATACATCTTTTGGTATATTGTTGATAGTAATTTGAAAAAGGTCAGTTCTGTTTGCTTCGAAAAAATAAAACTTACTATCATATATAAAATATAAGTTTTTGTTGGCATCAGCAGCCATAAAATAGGGAATAGAACTTAGTTGTTCGATAGTAAATCCTAAAAAGGTATCCGAATTACTCACTACTACACTATCAAAATTGTTTGGTATCGGAAAATGTAAGTGAGTGAATCCTGATTCGTGCACCAACCAGAAATCATTTTCTTTACCAATGTGTACATAGTAGATGGCATTGTTGGGTATAGAGTTCGGATTTTCAGGGTCGTGAGTGAAATGGTAAAATTTATTTTCATCCGGTTTCATGATGGTAAGTCCGCCATTTCCACGTCCCCTTATCACCAGATTTCCGTAGTTGTCTTGTGTCATGATATCAATAAAACCTGAAATCAAGCTGTTTTTAGGATCTTCAAAGTCGGGGCGATATATTTTGAAGTTATATCCATCGTATCGGTTAAGCCCGTCTTGAGTCGATATCCAAATAAATCCTTTTTTGTCTTGCAATATCCCATTAACGGTACTTTGAGAGAGACCATTGGCTATGCCCAAATTTTCAAAAATATATTTATTGGTTACAAATTGCGCTTGTACAGATGTATACGCAAAGAGCGAGATGAGTATGACTAGTATGTTTCTCATAATTTGATTTTGGTTATGGCTCTGAATATGAGCCAGTAGTAAATCAGCAAAACAATTATAAGTCTTTATTCTTTTATAAAAAAGAAAATCTGACCATATTTGTTCAAGTGTAAATTTAATGTCTTAGGTTCAAAAAAGCAAATGTTGGTTTAAATGAAAATGTGCTTGTTAGATAACATGGGCTTACAAGTCAATACCTGCATGTTTTTCTCCAAGCTTCACCCACTTGTAATTTTTTCTTGGGGTAAAAATAAAAAAGCCGCCAATTGGCAGCTTTTGTGAATTTCTTTTCTATTTTTCTTTAGAACTATAGTTACCTGTTACTTTTTTTCTTCACAAATTTATAGATATTAGCTCTGGATTCCTCTCTATGAATGATACGTTCAATGTTTTTCCTATGAGTAACAAGCAAAGTGACTGCGGCTGTAATTGAGAAAATAACCATTGAAACAAATTGCACATTGTAAACTTCAATAAGAAAAACGGGAAACATAACTCCTGCCGACATGCTGCTAAGTGACACTATGCGTGAGGTCATGAGTATAATTATAAATACAGCAAGTGATGATGCTGCTGCTAGAGGATGCAATGCTATCACCATTCCTGCGAGGGTAGCTACCCCTTTTCCACCTCTGAATTGAGCAAAAATAGGGAATATATGTCCCACTACAGATATAATACCTAAAAGTATTTTAAGGTTCATTTCTTGCGGAGTACCTTTAGCAATAAATGGAACAAATATTACCAGGGTGGTTGCCAGATATCCTTTTATTGCATCTACAAGCAATACAGGAACCCCTGCTTTAACACCTAATACCCTGAAAGTGTTGTTTGCACCTGCATTACCGCTGCCGTGCTCGCGCACATCTATGCCGTAAAACCATTTTCCAACCCAAACTGCGGTGGGTATTGAGCCCAATAGGTAGGATAAAATCATTACTCCAACTAAGTACAAATTCTCCATTTAATTTCAAGTAATTTTAAAGTTAATATTAAATGATAGTATACTATTTACATTTACATAACATAGAATTTACATGGATACAAATATAGCTTAGTTTTTATGTTAAAAAACACACAAATATTACTGTTTTTTTACCAAATGGTAAATTTTAACAATTTTCTTTTTCTTGTTTAATTTATTTCATATGAAAATTAAACCGTTCCATAATTGTTTCGTCTTGCAGGTCTTTGGATAATGATTCAATGATATCCATAGGCACTTCATAAATATCAAGTATTATCAGGCCATCCAGACAGTCGTTGAATTTTGGGTCGGTATTAAATCCTATTATCTTGGCATTAAGCGAAATATATTTTTTAATAAGCACTGGCACGCTGAGCTTAGGTTCTATGTCTTTTATATATTTATCGAGCTTTTTGAAATCTTTTCCGGTGTTTTGCAAAAATATTTCTTTATCGAAATTAAATTTTTTGGGAACCTTGAACTGATTTCTGGGCTTGATGTACTGTGCCAAATCGTGTCTGTAATATCCTGATTTTATGAAATCTACAATAAGTGATTTGCTAAATTTTGTAAATTCGTTGCTTATACTTACCGGACCTAGCAGGTAACGGTACTCCTGATTTTTCAATAGAAAATACAATATCCCTTTCCACAACATAAAAAGTGAAAGTGGTTTGCGCTGATAGTCTTTTACAATGAAAGAGCGGCCTAGTTCAATTGACTCATGCAAAATGGGGTAAAACTCTTTTTTGATGCGAAATAAACTTTGAATGTAAAAGCCATTAGCACCGTACTGAGCCATTATTTCTTTTCCCTTGCCTATGCGGTAGGCTCCTACTATGCGCCTGGCTTCTCTGTCCCAAATGACTAATTGCTGGTAATATAGGTCGTATTCATCGAGGTCTATAGCACGATTGGTGCCTTCGCCTACCTCTCTGAATGTAATTTCACGTAGTCGGCCTATTTCATTCAATACGTTTGGCATTTCGAGCGATGGCGCGCATATGATACTGAAATTGGATGTGCGAAAAAGTTCGAAATTTGGGGTCAATTTTTCAATTTCGGATTCAAGTGTGGCCTGATCGGTGGGAGGTACTATCTCTTCAACTTTTTTTACAGGCTGAAAAACAAGTGGGTTAAAAAATTTCTTTACTTCTAATTTGGTACCTAATGCGTAGGTTTTCATGCGCAAAAATCTTCCGAACTGGGTGATGTCTTCAAATTCAAGCTGCTCGGTTACGCTTATCGGGTTTCCTATTTTTACGAAAATGGGTTTTATTTTTCGGGGAGTTAGGGTTGGTCTGAAAAAACTATTGCCAAGAATAGGATGTATTTTTTCCATCAAGTGTTCCAGCCTGTTTTTGTTGCTTTGTATATGTATGGGTATGATGGGTACACTGGCCTGTTTTACAAATTTAAGTATGGTTTCGTGCCATATAAGGTCAGTTACATCCATGTCTTCTTTTTCGAGGCTTTCAGATTCGCCAACCGGGAAAACGCCAATGGGGTTGCCACCATCTAGGTGTTCTTTGGCTATGCGTATAACTGGGTTTTTGTGGAGAAAGGAGCTTTTGGAATGTGTATCGGTGATTGGAATCAGGTTTTCCGAAAGCGATTCTAGCAATTTTAGCGATGACTCACCCGCTATCTTGTAATTGGGATTACGCAAAATAAGACATTTGAATAGGAACAATACATCGAGTGCCGAAAATGGGTGGTTGGAGATAGTAATGAATGGTCCGCTTTCGGGTATACGTTTCAGCTCTTCAGGGCTTATATGCACTTCTATACCCATATATTCCAGCACTGCATCTATGTATTCTATTCCTTTTTTGCCTTTGTTGGTATCTAAGGCTTTGGCTATTTTACGTTTAAAGGTTTGCTCTACAAGTTTGGCTACCAATTCAGAACCAAATTTCACTGAATCCAGTTGGGGAATATTTTGTAATTCCATCTTTGCGTATGTGGTTTTATTTTTTGCGAAATATATAAAAAAAACTCCAATCTTAAAAACAGCAGGAATTCGAAGTGTGGGGTATAACAATAAAAAAGCGCAATCCGGTTAAGATTGCGCTTTATATTTATCTGGCTTATAAGCCTGATTATCTGTTACTAGCGTAAAGCGGCTTGGGCAGCAGCCAAACGAGCGATAGGTACACGGAAGGGTGAGCAGCTCACATAGTCCATGCCCGAACGGTGGCAGAACTCAACCGATGAAGGTTCGCCGCCATGTTCGCCACAAATACCTACTTTAAGTTTTGGGTTTTGTGCACGTCCTTTGCTTACAGCCATTTCAACCAATTGGCCTACACCTACTTGGTCGAGTACCTGGAATGGGTCGTGTTTCAATAAACCTTTTTCGAGGTAAATAGGCAAGAATTTGCTAACATCATCACGTGAATAACCGAAAGTCATTTGGGTTAAGTCGTTGGTACCGAAAGAGAAGAATTCAGCATTTTCAGCAATTTCGTTTGCAGTAAGCGCAGCACGTGGAATTTCAATCATGGTTCCTACCAAATAATCTACTTTAACACCTTTTTCAACTATTACTTTCTCAGCAGTTTCGCGAATAATTTGTTCTTGCATCAGATACTCTTTTTTAGTACCAATCAGCGGAACCATGATTTCGGGTTTAGGGTCGAAACCTTCTTTTTTCAAATCGCAAGCAGCTTCGATGATAGCACGAGCCTGCATTTCTGAAATTTCAGGGTATGTATTTCCAAGGCGGCAACCACGGTGGCCAAGCATTGGGTTTACTTCGTGTAGCGATTCTACTTTTTCTTTTACCACTTCTACCGAAATGCCTAGTTTTTCGGCCATTTCAGCTTGAGTTTTATCATCGTTTGGAGTAAACTCGTGCAATGGTGGGTCGAGCAAACGAATGGTTACACCAAATCCGTCCATAGCCTTGAGTATGCCGTAGAAGTCTTCGCGCTGAATAGGCAACAATTTTGCTAAAGCTTTTTTACGGCCAGCTTCATCTTCTGCCAATATCATTTCGCGGATAGCCCATATGCGCTCACCTTCGAAGAACATGTGCTCTGTGCGGCAAAGGCCAATACCTTTTGCACCAAAGTCGCGAGCGGCTTTAGCATCGCCAGGTGTGTCGGCGTTGGTACGAACATACATTTTGGTGAATTTCTCTGCCAACTTCATCAGTTTACCAAAGTCGCCATCGAGGGTAGGCTGCATGGTAGCCACTTTACCTTCATATACTTCGCCAGTTGAACCATTCAATGAGATGAAATCACCTTCTTTGAATTCTTTATTTCCAATTTTGAGTGAAGTATGCGATACTACGATGCCTGCAGCAGAAGAAACGCAGCATTTGCCCATACCACGAGCCACAACAGCAGCGTGTGAAGTCATACCACCACGCTCGGTAAGTATACCTTCGGCAGCGTACATACCTTTCAAGTCTTCAGGTGAGGTCTCGCGACGTACCAAAATTACTTTTTTACCGGCTTCGGCCAATTCGGCAGCACGTTCTGCGTCGAATACGCATATACCTGTAGCCGCACCCGGCGATGCTGGAAGACCTTTGCTAAGTACAACTGCTTTTTCAATGGCTTTTTTGTCGAACACAGGGTGCAACAATTCGTCCAATTTGTTTGGCTCCATGCGTAGGATGGCTGTTTTTTCGTCAATCAGACCTTCTTCAACCATATCTACAGCCATTTTTACCATGGCAGCACCGGTACGTTTCCCGTTACGGGTTTGCAACATCCAAAGTTTACCGTCTTGTATGGTAAACTCCATGTCTTGCATGTCTTTATAATGTTTTTCGAGCTTATTCTGAATATCGAAAAGCTGCTTGTATAACGATGGCATCGATTCTTCGAGCGATGGGAATTTGGCTTTACGCACATCTTCTGAAGTGCCATTGCGTTCTGCCCAACGTTTCGAACCAATCATAGTAATTTCTTGTGGAGTACGAATACCTGCAACTACGTCTTCACCTTGAGCATTTATCAGATACTCACCATTGAAAAGGTTTTCGCCTGTACCGGCATCACGAGAGAAGCAAACGCCTGTTGCAGAGGTTTCGCCCATGTTGCCATATACCATGGCTTGCACGTTCACTGCAGTACCCCATTCGGCAGGAATGTTTTCTTTTTTGCGATACAATATAGCGCGTGGTGTATTCCATGAATTGAATACGGCCATTACAGCGCCCCAAAGTTGCTCCCATGGATCGGTAGGGAAGTCTTTGCCGGCTTTGCTTTTTACCACTTTTTTATATTCTTCCACTACGAATTTGAAATCGGCTGCAGAAAGTTCTGCATCTGTAGCGTAGTTTTTCTCAGCTTTTATTTTGTCCAACACCATTTCAAATGGGTCGTGTTCGCCTTCGGCAGCTTCTACATGCATTACTACATCGCCGTACATGTGTATAAAACGGCGATATGAATCGTATGCAAATTTTTCGTTGCCTGATTTTTCTGCCAACAATTTTACGGTATCATCGTTCATACCTAAGTTGAGGACGGTATTCATCATACCCGGCATAGATGCACGTGCACCCGAACGCACTGAAACCAACAGAGGGAATGCTTCGCCTTTGCTGCCAAATTTGGCATTCATCACCTTTTCGGTGGCGGCAATAGCGTTTTCTACTTCAGCTTTAATTAGGTTAACTACTGCATCTTGACCTAACTCATTGTATTCGGTACAAACTTCGGTAGTAATAGTAAAGCCGGCAGGTACCGGAACACCAATTAAGCACATTTCAGCCAGGTTAGCGCCTTTGCCACCTAGCAGGTTTTTCATCTTTCCATCACCTTCGGCTTTTCCATCTCCGAAAATGTAAACTCTTTTCTTGTTTGTTTCTGCCATATTTCTTGGTTTTTGTATACAAATGTTTTATAAGTTCAAACGTACAAATATAGAATTTTTTTGAGATTTTGTATCATTATGCATAGTAGGTTGTACTAGTACTTTGCTTGCTTAATGTATTCTTTTTTTGAGTTTTCAATCGTTTGAGCAAACTATGTTGCATTATTTATTCACAATTTTTGCATTATAAAAAACTGTTGTGTAGCATGTTTTTTTCTTGCGGTATGTTTTTAATAGGGGTTTCAGGTGCTTTGAAAAGGAAAACTTAATAGAAAATTGAGTAACATGCGGTTTTGTGGTATCGTTTTATCTAATCTCCAGTTTCAGTTTCTTGCCTAATTCTTCCAAATCCCGGTTGGCGTTCAATTTTGGATCAGTTTTTTTAATGGGCATGATGGCTCTGTTATGAGCATCCATCAGGTATATAACGGTTTGAACGGTGCGAATGTCGAGTACACGATTGCTGAGACTGTGCGACCGGCTTACGTTTTTAATTGTTCTAATTTCAAGATACATATTATCAGTTATTTGCACTCTTTTTCCTATTTTTATCAATCCGAATATGTTGTTGGTAAATCTGGCCATCCGGTTTTCGAAATACAAGGTAGTGCCCGAGTTGGAAAAGCCGATAAATGCCCCTAAAATAGCTAAAAAAACTCCTGTAAATGAAATGATTGCAGTTACTACTATTCCTACCACAAAAATGATCTGACCGGCAAATGAAGCCACAGGGCCAAAACTCAAGCCGAAGGTGTTGTATTCTTTCATGTATGTAAGGTACGCATAAAATTTTCATTCATGTTGAATAATAAGGTGCTAAATTTTTATGAATCTTCTAATATTCATTGATGAAGCGATGTGGCTTTTTAAATTATTTTTTTTGATAGCGACAATGCCTGAGGAATATTTGTATATTTGAAAAAGGATTGACTTATGGTATTCAAAGATCGCATAAGTCTTTTTACCAATGTCTAAAAATATTATTAAGAGCGTAAAAAACCCATTTTATGAATAGAATTCGCCCATCTGCCTCAGGAATTTTTATATTGTTGACATTTTCAATATACCTTGTATTTACGCAACTTATTTCGTGCAGTAAAGATGAACCATCTATCCAATCTTTTCCTAAATGGCAGGAAGGCCCGCAGGCCGGGAATCCTGATGGGAAATACGCCATAACTCCCGAGGCTGGTTTGGTAGATATATCAAAACCGGATCATATAGTTGGAAACGGAACTCCGGAAAGTTGTACTTCTGAGGCTTTTTTGGAAGCGGTAGCAAAGGGAGGAACCATTGTATTTAATTCGGGAGGCAAGCCGGTAACTATTTTCCTGAGCGAAACAGCTAAAATTTTCAACAATGCCAACCCCGACGTCGTAATTGACGGCGCAGGGTTAGTAACACTCAGCGGCAAGAATGCTCACCGCATTTTGTACATGAATACCTGCGATCAGGCTTTGGTATGGACTACGAGCCATTGCCAGAATCAGGATCACCCCCGCATGGTGGTTCAAAACCTTACTTTTGTGCAGGGAAATTCGAAAAGCGATACCCAAAATGCAGGTGGAGGTGCAATTTGGGTGCGTGGTGGCAGGTTCAAAGCTGTTAATTGCAGATTTTTTAATAATGTATGTGGCGAAAGCGGGCCTGATCTGGGTGGTGCATGTATAAGAGTAACCAGTCAGTTCGAAAATCTTCCTGTGTTTATTACCAATTGTACTTTTGGAGGGGCTAAAGAATTTGCCAATTCTGGTTCAAATGGAGGTGCCTTGAGTAGTATCAATGTTTCGTGGACCATTATCAATAGTCTTTTCTCGCATAATATAGCAACTGGAAATGGTGGAAATCCTGCACAGGAAGGTACGCCCGGTGGTGGTAGTGGTGGAGCTGTGTACAATGATGGGAATACAATGACTCTGACCTTATTGGGTTCTAAAATAGAATATAACGAAGTAAACGCATATGGTTCTGCCATATTCTTTGTCTCAAACAACCATACTGGAAATATAGTGATAAAGGATAGCTACATAAAAAATAACATCGGTGGAAGTTGGTACACTAAGTATAAGGGGATTTCCGCGCATTCAGATACACCAATTCAGGTTGAGAACTCTGTTTTTGATTCATTCTGAGATTTTAATACTCTTAAAATGATACACTATACGTTAAAAAAATGAATTATACTGCCTCGGCTGCGAATCGGATTTGTTTTTATTTTGGTTCAGATTTGCAGATGGTAACCTATGGCTTATTTTCTGCAGTACTACATTTTTGAGTCTTCTCAGTATACATTGTATTATTTTGTAAGTAGTAATAAACGATGCATGGCTCTGCTAGTATCTATGTATAATTCCTCAACTAAACTAAGTATTATTGTGATTGCACATAGCCTTGGCGGCGGATTCAAAACCATTCAAAAAGATACATTTCAATTTTTTATGTATATTACTGCTGCACAAGAATTATTTATATATCAAAATATCAATCTGATGAGTATTTTGTATGTTTAGATTGAATATTTAGGGTATAATATTTGATACAATATAAAAAGTTGTATATTTATGTAGAAAAATTGTTTGCTAAATTCCCCTCAGCACAAACAGATTAAAACGTTCAACTTTGCCATGAAAAAACTATTTTTATTAAGTATTCTTTTTATAGCCGTTTCGTATATACAAGCCCAAACTACTGATAGGCAAAAGATAAAGGCCGAAGTGGTAAGCATGCCAGTTAGCGATCAACCCCGTATATATTGCCAATTGGCTGAGTTATACGCCAAAGATAGCACAGACCAGGCTATAAAATTTGCTAATTTGGCTTATACCCTTACCAAAAAAACTCCCCAGAACGAGTATCATCCTTACGCTTTGAGCCACATGGGATCGTTATATTTTAAAGTAGGAAAGTTTGATGAGGCATCCGACGCATATCAGGATGAAGTGGAAGTGCGCGAAAAATATTTTAAAGATTCTGTAGCTCTTATACTTGCTTACTTCAATTTAGGAATGGTGTACGAAAAACTAGATAAAGAACGCTCTGCTTCAGGTAGTTTTGAAAAAAGTTTAGCACTATCAGTTAAAAGTGGTAATAAGCAATTTTTACTTCGCAACTATGAGGCACTTTTTAATGTGAACTATAGCAGAGGAAAGTATAAATCGGCTTTTGATTTTTTTAAAGAATACGTAAAAATTAAAGATAGTACCTTTCAGTTAGCCCAAAAAGATTTGATTGTGCTTACTCAACAGTTTTCGCAGGTGAAATCAAAAGTTGAAAAGCAAGAAATGCTGCTTGTAGATAAAGACAATCAAATAGAGCAAAAGGACAAGCAAATAAACCTAAAAGACAGTACCTTAACTACCGTAAAAGCACAAAATGAAGAATTGGAGGTAATGACCCAAGTGCAATCTGAAGAAATAAAGGAGTTGAACTACCAAAAGGCATATCAGGACGAAGTAATAAAGGGCCAAAGGCTGCAAAATACTTTTCTGTTGTTCGGTGTACTATTTGTAATCGGAATTGGCTTACTCGTATACCGACAAAGCGTAGTGCGCAAGAGGCTCAATAATGAACTGGCCGAACGAAATTCTGCCCTCGAACAGGCTAATGCCGAAATTGAAGCTCAGCGAGACCAGTTGCAAGATAGCTTTAAAATAATAGAAGACAAAAACAAGAATATTACCGATTCAATAAGATACGCCATGCGTATTCAGCAGGCAGCACTACCCGGCGATAAGAATCTGGCCGCAATCATACCAAACCATTATATCTATTATAAACCCCGCGACATAGTAAGCGGCGATTTTTATTGGGTGAAACAAATGGGGGATCTTATCATGCTGGTTGCTGCAGACTGCACCGGCCATGGTGTACCAGGTGCTTTTGTAAGTATGCTTGGTATCTCCTTGCTCAATGAAATTTCGCATACTACCGAGAAAATTACTGCCTCTGAAATACTTCAGAATATGCGAAGCCGCGTTAAAACATCGCTCAAACAAACAGGTAAAGCCAACGAGCAAAAAGACGGTATGGATATGGTGCTGGTGATTATAAACAAAACCACCAACCAACTTCAGTATGCTGGAGCAAACAATCCGTTGGTTATAGCCCGAAAAGGTGAATTAACTGCTTTCAAACCAACCAAAAACCCTATTGGTATATATGCTGTGGAGAAACCTTTTGACGAACAAATATTCCAACTTATTCCCGGCGACATCTTGTATATGTATTCCGATGGTATTGTAGATCAGTTTGGTGGACCTAAAGGAGAAAAATTCAAAACATCGCGCCTCAAGGAGCTCATTGAAACAGCTTCTCTTAAAAGTATGAAAGAGCAGGAAGAAATTTTTACCCATACTTTTGATGATTGGAAAGACGGGCACGACCAACTAGATGATATGCTTTTTGTTGCTGTTCAAATCAATTGAGATTTATAGCAGACAACACAATAGCCTCTGAATAGAAATATTTTTTTATGAAATGAAAAAAGAATCTAAATTTGTAAGCTACGCTATGATTTGTATTATATGAGGTTTGCTTATACGCTTTTATTCATAATCACTCTCGGATTGTCTGCTGCTTTTTCGCAATCGGCAGATACCCTCAAAATGCAACTTGATACTGCTCAGGGTGTAAGCAAATTGAAAATTTTAAACAAACTTACTTGGAAGTTCAGAAATTCTGATCCTGAAGAAGCCTTAAAATACGCATTGGAGGCCATTAAACTCGGCAATCAGGTATCTGAACCCTCAGAACTCATGAAAGCTTATAGTTTTGCCGGTGTAGTATACCGTAACCTTGGTATATATACCGAAGCCTTTGACCAATATTATATGGGACTAGAATTGGCCAAAATTCACAACAACCTTGAACAAATGGGGTATTCGTATATTAACCTGGCCAATCTATACTTATATCAGGACCAATACGAACGAGCACTCAGCAACCTATATCTGGCAGAACCTTTAGCCAATAAACTTGGCGATAAGAAAATGATGGCATACGTAGCCCTGAACAAAGGACGTTCGTACATGTCCTTGATGCAAAAAGATAGCGCCATACATGAGCTTACTGTTTGTTATGAGATAAGGCGTGAACTGAATGATCCTGAAGGCATGGGCGTGAGTATAAAATACATAGGCGATGTTTACTTCAACGATGGTGATTTTAAAAAGTCAATGGAGTATTATTATAGAGCCAGTGCCATCTCAAATCCCAAAACTGATAAAGACTTGTTTGCAGATATCATGGAGAGTAAAGCTAAGGCTTTTTTTAGTATGCAAATGATGGACAGCGCTTTGGATAATGGCCAGAAAAGTCTTGCTATTTCTATGGATATAGGCTCAAAATTGCGCATTAAAAACGCTTATGAAATACTTGCCAACATTTCTATATATCAGAAAAATTATCCAAAAGCCATATTTTATATGGATAATGTTACCAAGTACAAGGATACATTATATAATGATCAGGTCTCGAAAAAAATTGCTAGCATCGAATACTCTTCAGAGCAATTGCGAAAGCAGGCTGAAATTGATATGCTTAATAGAGATAAGGAACTGAGTGATAAAGAATTAGAAAGGCAAAAGACCCTCATTTACGTAGCTTTAGTTGTGATACTGGTTGTACTTACTCTGTTGTTTTTCCTCATCGGATCTATTTTACGTATTCGCCGAATCAATAATTTCCTGCATTTACAGAAAACTGAAATATTTACTAAGAATGCAGAATTGAACGTAAGAAATGAAGAAATAGAATCGCAGCGCGACAATTTGTCGAATTTATATGATGAATTGGGAGTAAAAAACGCTGACTTGAGCAATAAGCAAAAGCAGATCATGGACAGCATTGTGTATGCTAAGCGAATACAAAATGCCCTTTTCCCAACAAACGAATTCTTACAAAAAAATATCAGCGATTTTTTTATTTTCAACCGTCCACGAGATATTGTTTCTGGCGACTTTTATTGGGCTACAAAAAAGGGCGACAACCTGTATTTAGCGGTGGCAGACTGCACAGGGCACGGCGTTCCGGGAGCTTTTATGAGTCTGCTTAGTATTTCTTTCCTCAATGAGATTGTAACTAAACATGTGGTATTCTCACAATCGGGAGAGTTGGAAACCAACATTATATTGGGGCAGTTGCGCACACGTATAAAAACAGCCCTCAATCAGACAGGAAAAGTTGGTGAAGCAAAAGATGGTCTTGATATTGCCCTATGCCGCATAAACCTAGATAGTTTGGTGATGCAGTTTTCGGGTGCTCACAATCCTGCTCTTGTAATCAGAGGAGGAACCCAGTTTATGCTCAGACCCGATCCTATGCCTATTGCCATATACATCCGCGAAGATGCTTTTACCCACCAAATATTCCAACTTCAAAAAAACGATAACTTGTATATGTTTACCGATGGTTTTGCCGACCAGATTGGGGGCGAACGTGGACGTAAATTTTTCTTGAAAAACCTTAAGGATACTCTTTCGAATAATTCTACAGTTCCTATGACTAAACAACTCGGGCTGATGGAAAAAGAACTCGAAGATTGGATGGGACCTGAAAGAAAGCAAATTGACGATATACTCGTTGCCGGATTCAGATTCTAATTTTTTTATCTGCCCATTTCCCCATTTATCTGCCCCATTTATTTTCAAAACTTTTTAACAGTCGATTTTTCATTTCTTCTTAATTTGTGTGTTAACAATAATTTATGCAACTTTTAATAAAATGTATGATTAGCATAGTATTATATTTGCAAAGTTAATCCTTTATAATGCCTGGAAATGAGAATTTATATCATCACATACTTATTGATTGTATCTGTTTACGGGGTCAATGCGCAGCAGTTCAGGCGGATCAATGTAGAGGGCAATAAGTATAAAGTTACTTTTATGGTGGCCTTGGAGGATTCTTCAAAAGTAACATCTGTGACGCAAATTGCCGGTAGTGGAGTTGAGTTTATTTTTAAATATTATAACGAGCGGCCAAGTTTTCATACTTATTCAAAACAGTACATTGCAGATAGTATAGCCTATATCCTGGAATATGGCGAGGACGATACTTCCCAGTTATTGAGCCTCGATAAACTCGCTGATGCACACATATACACCGAAGTACCTACATCACCGGATTCCTCTATTGTGGTGCTCGAACTTATGTTGGCTGATACCATCGCTTTTACTCAAAATATTGCCAATATGAAATCTGCCCAATCTTTGTTTATAGCTACCGACGATGGCAGCATACCTTATAGCATTGGCGAACTCAAAAATCTGCAGATTCTTATTATTGCTGAGCATTCTTCTACGCAAATTCCTGCCTCAATAGGTAAACTTACCCATCTGAAAACTCTTTCTATAGGGTCGGGAACGGCTCAAAATCTTCCGGCTTCTATTGGTAATTTGAGTAAACTTGAAGAATTGAATATAAATGAGAATATTTCGTTAAACAATCTGCCTCCCGAGATTGGTAATATGATTGGTTTGCAAATGGTGGATTTGTCGAATAATGGGCTTACCGAAATACCTTCTACTATCTTTAATTGGACATCTGTTAAGATACTGGTTCTTGCGGGAAATCAGCTTACTACTATTCCTCCCCAAATTGGAAATCTTACCAATCTGGAAGCTTTGTATCTGGATGACAATATGATAAACGTATTACCAAAGGAATTGGGCAATTTGAAAAAGCTCAAAATTCTAAGTGCTTCCAACAACAAATTAAAAGAAATTCCAGTGGAAATCTGTGAAAATGTAAATTTGGTAAAACTTTTCCTCAATGATAATAAACTAATCGGCATTCCGGACAAACTCAGTACTATGAAATCGCTTACTCACCTGTATTTGCAAGACAACGGCATTTCAATTGTACCAAAAGATTTATCGTATTTACCCTTATTGGAAGAGTTGTATCTATCCAACAATAAGATAAAGGAGTTACCAATAGAATTGGCTAGTTTAAAGGCCTTAAAAACAATTACCCTGGGGGGAAATATTATATTAAAGATGCCGGCTTTTCCAAAAACAGTCGATATAATTACAAATCTCTGATTTCTACTTTTTGAGCCATCCCGAAAAAAATCGGGTAAGAATAGGAAGTAAAATAAACACCATAATAGGTACTACTATCAACGTGATAAGCAAAGTACGAACGGGTAGATACTCAATTTGCATCAGATATTTTCCGAATAGAAAGAAAAAAATAGTAATAAGTGGGTAAATGGCAATCCATATGATAACTGCCATTTTCCAACGAGGGCCTTTGTTCATGTCTGCTATATTTTGCCCGTAAAAATATAACAAATTATATAAATATACTTAAGTCTTGGTTTCGCTGCCCGAATTCAGTATGAGACTTATATCAAAAGCCTTTTCCATTCCTCTTTGCATATCAAATGGAGTAACAACAAGCATGTCATTGCTCTTTTCGTTTATTATAGTTAGTGTGGAGTTGGCTTGAAGCAGTTCATCTACTCTTTTTTCAAACGTACTTTCTTGTTCGAAGTGCGAAAAATTGATAGATTTCAGGAAGTTATGCAATGTATCATGCAAGTAGATGTTGCTCAATTGCAAATATTCGTTGCGAATGAGTATCATCTCGTTTTTGGTAACAACCAATTTGGGATAAGGCCAATAATTGAGTGTTTGCTGCAATAAACTAATTTCGGATACCATGCTTAATTCGTTGGTGTATAGCGGCGTTCTGTCTTCGATAGAAAGAATAGCACCTGTTATTTCACCGTCTTCACTGAAAATAGGTGATCCATTGAGCGATACATATTTGCGTCTGCCATCGGGCCATTTTATAATGTGTTCAAAATTTCTTATATCGGTTTTGGTGGTGACGATGGTATTGAATGGAAGCTGTGATGTACGTAGATTGCTTCCATCCATGTTTTCAAGTGCGTATATTTCATTTCGGTATATAGCATTTGCGCCCAATGATATAGATGTCTCGAGTATTTCCTCTGCTTTTTTATTCATGTAGGTAAACAAGCCTTCCTTGTTGAGCACTATTTTTCCCAAAGGGCTATTGTTCATAATTCGGTTGAACAAATCGCGTTCCCGCAAAAGATCTTGCTGTGCTTTTTTCTGATTCGTTATATCTATGATGGTGATAATTACACCATCTACATTGTTTTCAGGTGTACGGAAAGGCAAGATGCGTATAAGATGCCAATGGCCTGCATCATCGAGCAATTCTTTTTCTTTGGCTATGAGGGTTTCTTGCACTTGTATGATATCCGCTATAAAATCGGGATAATTGGAAGTGTGAGAAATATGACTTATTGGTCGTCCTACATCTATATCCATCAGATTGATGAATCTGGCTACTCCTTCAGTAAATTTTCTGATGTGCAAGTGGTTGTCGAGAAATAGCGTACCTATTCGGGTATTTTTGAGAAGGTTGTTGATATCGTTGTTCAATGATGTGAGCTCTTCTATTTTTTGGTGAAACTCAGTATTCACTGTATACAATTCCTCGTTGAGCGATTGCAGCTCCTCGTTGGTACTTTGCAATTCCTCATTACTGGCTATTAGTTCTTCATTGGTAGCTTGCAATTCCTCATTCGATGTTTCCATCTCTTCCAGGGTAGTTTGCAAACTTTCTTCACGTATTTTTAGTTCTTGCTCGAGTTCCTGCAACCTCTGGTGATACTGTTCGTTCACATCTTCATCTATAAAATGCTGACTCGTTTGGGTACCGGGGACTTCCTGATTGAAGGATACCAGGATGTAGATATCGTTGAACTTATTAATTACAAGTCTTTTGGCTGAAATGGTAATAAGTTTTTCACCATCATCGTTTAATCTGAAGTTTTTGTAGTTGACCTCAGTTTTTTCTTTCCGAAGCATATGCAACAGGTTGCCTAGCAATACAGCCAAGTCATGTTTTACGAGTTTTAGTAAATTAAGTGAAAGTTTGCCGCTGGGTATGGTTATATAATCATTGATATTGTTGAATATCTGAATGATATTGAACTGTGCATCTATAAGTACACTGGGGGGCAGAGTAGCTTCTAGCAGAACATCATAAATATTTTCGCTTGCTACTTTTTCAGTTTCTTTATGTAGAAGTGTTTCGGCGGGTATGCGGTAGTTCCGGATAGATTTGGAATTGCTTATCAGAAAGTCTTTTACAAGCAGAGAGCGCGACTGGCTATTAAAAGTGTATATTTTCCATTTAGTGCTTATGGGTTTGAAAACATCGGTAAGTTCACCTATTGATTCTGAGCTTCCCAGAAACATGTAACTGTTTTCGCGTAATGAAAACTGAAACAACGATAGCACTTTCTTTTGAACCTCGGCTTTGAAATAGATGAGCAGATTGCGGCAAACCAGTAAATCTATTTTTGAGAAAGGTGGATCTTTGATGATATTGTGCGGGGCAAATACTACCAGTCGCCTTATAGCGTCAATGATTTGATAGTTGCCATTTTCTTTTTCTATGAAAAATTGTGAAAGGCGTTCTTGAGTTACGAAAGTACTGATACCAGGCGGATAGATGCCTGAACTGGCTTGTTCAATAGCAGATTTGTCCAAGTCAGTAGCAAATATTTTTAACTCTATATTGTTGATGTTTTCGGCCCGCATATACTCTTTGAAAAGGATGGCAAGTGAGTATGCTTCTTCACCCGAACTGCAGCCTACACTCCAAATACGTATCTGCGATTTTTCGGCCAATGCCCGATTCAATATTTTAGGTATAATATCTTCTTTCAATTTCAGAAACGCTTCTTCGTCTCTAAAAAACTGGGTTACCCCTATGAGCATCTCCTTATAAAGAATTTTTACTTCGTGCGCAGATTGCAAAAGGAAATCGATATAATCGGGTATTGAATCTATATGGTTTATACTCATCCTTCGTTCTATGCGTCTGATGAGCGTATTCGATTTGTAGTGATTGAAGTCGACCCCAATCTGATTTTTCAATATTTCAAGTATATTCCCAATAGAATGTTCGTTGATACTGTCTTTTTCATCTTCAAAAATGGTAGTAGAGGAGATTACCCTCCCTGCGTATCGTATAAGCTCGTTTGCCATAAGTGCCGGTGGCAAAATGAAATCAACGTTGGTAGCTGCAATGGCGCTTTTGGGCATGCCATCAAATTTTGCAGTTCTCACATCTTGAGCCAATACTAAGCCGCCCAGATTTTTGATTGCTTTTACTCCAAGCGAGCCATCGCTGCCTGTGCCCGAAAGTATAATGCCAATGGCTTTGTTTTGCTGATCGGTAGCCAAAGACCTGAAAAATATATCTATAGGCAAATTCAGGCCTCTGATGGTATCTTGTTCACTGAGTTTGAGTATGCCATTGCGTATGGTAAGATTTTTTCCGGGTGGAATGAGATAAACACAGTTTTTTTCTACCAATTGGCCGTCCTCAGAGCGTAATACCCGCATTTCGGTATATCGTTGAAGTAACTCCACCATCATGCTTTTGTAATCGGGCGATAAGTGCTGTACTACTATATACCCCATTTCAGTAGTGGCTGGGGTATTTGAGAAAAATTGTTCAAGTGCTTCTAAGCCGCCTGCTGAGGCTCCTATACCTACATAACACAGTGGGCTGCTTGATTGAGGGAGATTATTATCGGTTCGGGATATATCATTTTCACTGTCAGTGTTCAGCAAATCATTATTGTCCAGCATCTTACATTCGTATTTAAACTATATGATAAAGATATAAAAAATATTCAGGCGCATGTAATTTTTTTCCTATTTTTATGTTATTAATGTATACATCATAAAATTACCATTATGTTTACGAAAACCAGAATTTTACTACTTTCTGCATTGTTTGTTTTAGTAACTATTGTTGCTGCTAGTGCTCAATCTAAGCTCATTATTCGGGCTAAAGGGAATATTAAACAGTTGCAGTTGCTTGACAAGACCAGCGGTAAACTTACCAATGTACCTAACTGGAACAAATCCGGTGGTGGTTTTTTGGTAGAAGTTACTGATTTGAATCAGATGCACATCGTATCGCAGGGTGTTACTGAATTGCAAATATACAGACTCGACAAGAAAGTGAGCACTACTTGGATTGAACTTTGGGATGGGCAGAGCATCTCCCTTCAAAATTGCTTTGATACCTATACCGATAAGAATGCTACCTCTAGCGATGCAGCTAGCCAAAACGCCAACAATTTTTTTACTACCAACTTCACAGGTTATTCACTCTCTGGTAGCAACACCATAGTACGTGGTGATAATAAACTTATGTTTACCGACAAAAACCATGGTGAGATTACAAAACCCGAAGACCTGCGTATTGAATGGACAAAACAAGGTGAACTTGAAAAAATATATCTGCGCGATGTTACTACCGACGAAGTAATTTGGGTTACCTCTAACTATTTTACACAAGACATGATAGACTTTAGTACCATTACCTCTCAGTTGCCTTCCAATCCTTTTAAAATGGGGCACGAATATGAACTGAAAATTTATCTGAAAGGTGCTAAGACAGATTATGAATATTTCTTTGCAATCAATCCTGTAGTTTTTGAATTGAAAAATTCTACTTCGTTTCTTTCTGTAAATGACTTACAAATCAATTGGGTGAATGCATCATCGCCCCAGCATATCAAAATTGTGAATGATCGTGGACAGGTAGTGTACAAGGCACAGTATTTTCCTCAAAATATGCTTCAGGCAGCTGATATAGTTACTGTTCCTGATGCTTCTAAATCGGGTAAATACAAATTGCTGGTTGAATCGGGTGGGGTAGAATGTGCTTTTCAGTACGAAATAGTTGCTGATATGCAAGAATTGGATGCTTTGAAACAATTTATTGGGAATTAATGAATTATGAGAAGATTTTTTTTTAGCGTTTTATTTTTGGCTTCGATTGTACTGTTGTGGCCTGCTTGCGGGGCCGATGATAATGATTTTGCCGATACGCGCGATTACATTTCCATTACTTGGCGTTGTAATGAGAGCAGCACTCTTTTTGGCAACCAAAACTACGATGTGACTATAAGTAAGGGTACCGCGAGTGAAACAAATGTGTTTATTTATAACTTCTTCGACCGTAATACTTCAATTTCTGCTGAGATGGATAATGATGTGATTATAATCCAAGCTATTGAAATTGATGGTTGGACTATTAATGGTTCGGGAAAAGTAAGTGCCGACTTTAAATCGATCAACTGGACTTATACTGCTGACGATGGCAATGGTGCCGAGAGTTTTACCGCTATCTTTACGGTTAAAGATCCTGTAACTGCAGTACCAGATGAAGCTATGGCCAAATAAAGTGCTTTATTAGGTATATTATATAGTGCGATACATATATTCCTTATATATGCAGCATGTGTTTATATAAAAAGAGGCTGTTTATAAACAGACAATTTCTACAATTTTGCATAGCAACTGCTTGCATTTCTGCTTCCCGAATGCTAAAACTTTCGGGAAGTTTGATTTTTGTACGTATTGTTTTATGTATTCGCACCTAAATGCTATCTTATGAGAACTGAAGCTTAGCCTAAGGTAGGGTCTGCTGAAAAACAAAAATCTCACAGTAATTTAATTACTTAGGGTCTGCTGAATAATAAATATCTCACAGTAATGTAATTACTTAGATGGTTTGATTGCATCTAATAGTACAAACATTGAATACTANNNNGGTTTGAACCATTGATAAGGTTTTAAGACCTTATTTTCAGTTAAAACCTTAGTAGCGAATTATATCGAATAGCAAAGATTACCTTATTACCGTATTTTTTTAAATGCGTACGGTCGAATAGAATGTTTTATAAATAGGACTTATGAGAGAGGCTGAGTTTTTAAGCAGCCCCTAAAGTAGATAGCTTATGATTAATTTATTAGGTTCTTGGGTATCGTAAAATGAAATGTACTTCCTAGCAAAGGCGTGCTTTCTGCCCATATGGTGCCACCTAGTTTCTCGACAAATTCTTTGCACAGCTGCAGTCCAAGTCCAGTTCCAGATTCGTCTGCAGTGCCTTTGGTGCTGATTTTGGTATCTATTCTAAACAATTTTTTAAGAATCTCTGGGCTCATTCCCACTCCATTGTCTGCAACCAAAATCTCAAGTAGATTGCTAGTTTGTTTGGCTTCAATGATAACTACTCCATTTTTATTGGTAAATTTTATTGCATTCGAAATCAGATTTCGGAGTATTACTTGTAGCAGATTTGAATCGGTGTATAGTACAATTTCTTCCTCTATTGTATTCTGAATGTTTATGTTTTTATCCGTAGCTTGTTCTATCATCATATCTACTACATCGTTTGTAAATGGTTTCAAGCGTAGAAGCGAAACTGAATAACGGATCAGATTTCTTTGAGATTGGGCCCAATCTAATAAATTCTGAAGTAAACTATGCCCTTTTATTGATGCATCTAAAATGGCCTTTGCTTTTGACTTCGATTTATCTGTATTGCCTTGATCAATGAAATACAAAAGCAATTCGGAGTTGAGCATCATTGATGCAAATGGATTTTTCAGATCGTGAGCTATGATAGAGAAAAATTTGTCTTTCATATCGTTCAACTCCGAGAGCTGATTGTTGGCATCTATCAAACGTGCGGTTCGGTCTATAATTTTTAGCTCAAGTTCTTCGTTCAATTCCAATAGTCTTTTTTCAAATTCCTTTTCTTTCGAAATATCTAATTTTATAGCTATGAAATTTACAATTTCTCCATTTTCATTTGTATGTGGTGTTATAATGGTGCTTTCCCAGTATAAATCCCCATTTTTTTTGCGATTGAGTAGCTCACCTTTCCATGTGTTACCAGATTTTATTGTACTCCATAGGTCTTTATATATGTCGGCCGACATCATACCCGATTTTAGAAATCTTGGATTTTCTCCTATAACTTCATCTCTGGAGTATTGAGTTATATCAGTGAAGCCTTCATTTACAAATATTATTGTGCCATCTTGGTTGGTAATTTCAACAGATGCTTTGCTTTTTTGTATGGCGATGGAAAGTTTTTTTAGTTCATCGTTTTTTCGTTTTGTTTCAGTGATGTCTATTTCTACTCCTTTTATACCTACAACTTCGTTTTCGTGCAAAACTGGTTTTATAAAATTATGTAACCATTTTATTGAGCCATCGGGCATTATTATTCTTGTCTCAAACTCAAGAGGTGTCTTTTTCTCAATAAGACGGGTAGTATATAGATTTATGAGGTATACATCATCCGGGTGCAAGCGCGAAATCAGATAATCTGGGGTAAAATCAACTTCATATGGCCTAAGTGCCCATATGCGATATTTCTTGTGCCTGATTGAGCGATTTTTCACTTTCTATCAATGCATTTTCGGCTGCTATTTTTTCGCTTACATCTATGGCTACTATCAACTCGGCTTTACGTCCGTCCATTTCAATGATATGTGAAATGATGTCGACAATGATTCTTTCACCGTTCTTAAGTTTGTGTACCCAATGTTTAGTGTGGCCTATTATTGATCTCTCATTTTTTAAATTTTCTAGCAATCTTCCAAATTCTTCTTCTGGGCGTATGTCCTTTATGGTCATATTCATGAATTCTTCGAATGTATATCCGTATTTCATGATTGCTGACTGATTTACATACAGAAATCTGAGTGTTTCGGAGTCAAATGTCCACATGGGTAATGGATTGTTTTCGAATAAAAATCTGAATTTGCGTTCGCTTTCTCTGATTCTTAGTTCTGCTTGCTTTTGC
>JAIFMY010000015.1 GCA_020048155.1 Bacteroidota bacterium | reverse complement strand
ATCGCCTGATATTTCGCGTTTGTCCGATATTTTTACATGGCCCATGGTCAGGCGCAGATTGTCGATAAGCTCCACAGCCGAAACACCATAAATAATGTCCCCTTCGAGCAAAACTTCATTTTCAGAAGCCAGTATAAACTTATCTTTTCTCCAGATTCTTGAAATAACCAATTCTTTGTCGATTACTTTTCTGACGTAAATGAGCTGCTTGCCAAACATATTCGGATTGGTGAGGGTTATTTCCACACTTTCCAGTTTTTTCTGTTTTGCGGCATTCTCACTGTGATAGTTCTCAACCTCTTGCTTTATTTTTACTCTGAAAAATACCCGAATCAGAATCATAGTAAGTATTATTCCCATCACGCCAAACGGATAAGCTACTGCATAGCCCATACCAGCCAGTGTTGCGTCGTCGGGTTTTCCAAACTCGGTAAGAGCCTGTTGGGCTGCACCAAGGCCCGGGGTATTGGTCACTGCACCACTCATGATACCAGTGATGATGGCAGGCGATACTCCGCCCCAATAATAAAACATATAGGCAATCAGAAAGCCGGTAATTACTATTCCTGCGGCAAAAAGATTGAGCTTCAGCCCATCGTTGCGCAAGGTATTCACAAAGCGGGGGCCTACATCTATACCTATGGCATATACAAAAAGTATAAGCCCGAATTCACGTATGAAATGCAATACATGTGGGTCGGCGGTGGCCCCAAGGTGGGCAAAGAAAATACCTGAAAAGAGCACTCCTGCAATCCCCAGTTTCACTTTCCCTATTTGTATTTTACCCAATAATACACCCACAAAAGCCGTAAGGCTGAGGTATAATATAGAAGTTGCCGTGCCGGTACCTGTAAATAATGTTTGTATAAAATCCATATCCGAAACTTTTTATTAAAAATAGCCCAAGACAGCATGTACCAGATATCCATACCTGCGTGGCAGGCTTTGGCTTTCATATGAACTGCTTTGGGGCCAAAATTCTGGTTGCGAAAGTAGCACATTTTAGAATGTAAAAAAGTGATAAAACACATCCGAATGAGTATGTTTAAGATATTCTTGTTTTTAGAATAATTATTATCTTTAGAATGCAAATGTGCTTTACAAAACAAGTGCAAGTGTGCAAGCATCCTGAAACATAAATACTTTAAATCTGTTTAATTATGCCTTACCCAGTTTTAGTTATTATTCTGATAGTATTAGTATTATCCGGATTTCGTATCGCCCAGGAGTATCAGCGTGGAATCGTGTTTCGTTTAGGAAGATTTCTTGCAGTGAAAGGTCCTGGCTTGTATTGGATCATACCGCTTATAGACCGCCAGCAGAAGGTGGATATACGAACCAAAACCGTAGATTTGGAGCAACAGGAAACCATTACCAAAGACAGCGTGACCATAAAGGTAAACGCGGTGCTGTGGTTTCGCATAACCAATCCTAAGGATGCCATAATAAAGGTTGCCGACTATCATAAGGCTGTATACCAGTTTTCGGTGACTGCACTGCGCAATATTATTGGGCAGAATACACTCGACGAGGTTTTGCGTGAAAGGGAGCAAATAAACAATATGTTGCAAAAAATAGTAGACGAAAAAACCGAGCCTTGGGGTATTAAAATAGAAATGGTGGAAATGAAAGATGTAGAAATACCCGAAGGCATGCAACGTGCTATGGCCCGTGAAGCAGAAGCCATACGCGAAAAAAGAGCCCGCATAGTAAAAGCGGAAGCAGAGCTGGAAGCATCTATTAAACTTACACAAGGGGCACGTGAGATGGAGGGAAGCCCTATAGCTTTGGAGCTTAGGCGTATGCAAATGCTTTCTGAAATTGGTATCGACAACAATACTACTACCATAGTCCTTATTCCATCAGATTTCACGCATGCTGCCAAGACTTTTTCTGAACAAATTTTAACCAACAAAGGCAAACCAAAAGATGAATAAAACCGGAAAGTGGGTGTGCAATGCCATTCGTGGTAAGTGATAGAAGCTTGTAAAACCTGTGCATACTGACATTCTGGAAAAGCTATATTGCAAACGATAGCTAACCCAAAATTCATTCCTTAATTTTTCTAAAAAATACTATGCATGCATTCTATTTTTTGACAAAAAGTATTTATGTTTGCAATAGACAATATCAAAAATAATCTAATATAGATATGAAAGTATTACTATGCATCAGTCATGTGCCCGATACCACATCCAGAATCAGGTTTGTGAACAATCAGACACAGTTTGATACCACCGATGTGCAATACATCATCAGCCCTTACGATGAGCTTTCGCTCACACGCTTGCTTGAAATAAAAGAAGCGAACAATGACTTGGATATCACTATCATAACTGTTGGAAATGCAGATGTGGAAGCTACCATGCGCAAAGCCTTGGCCATAGGTGCCGACGATGCCATACGTGTAGATGCTGAGCCTGTAGATGCTCTATTTGTGGCAAAACAGATAGCTGAGGTAGCCCGCACCCGCAATTTCGATTTCATCATGACCGGAAAAGAATCCATAGACCATACCGGAAACCAAGTGGGTGAGATGGTTGCTGAGTTTCTGGATATGCCTTCGGTGTCGAGCGCAGCATGGCTCGAAATTGAAGCAAACAAGGGAATTATCACCCGCGAAATGGATGGTGGAAAAGAAGTTGTAGAAGTGAAATTTCCATTCGTAGTGAGTGGCCAGAAAGGGATAGCCAAAGAGCCACGCATACCCAATATGCGCGGTATCATGAATTCGCGCAAAAAGTCGCTTGAGGTTGTGCCTGCAGTGGCGCAAGATACCGTAAGTGTAATATCGCATTACGAACTTCCTGCCCCAAAAGGCAAATGTAAAATGATACCTGCCGACAATGCTGCCGAGTTGGTACGTCTGCTGCACGAAGAAGCAAAAGTGATTTAATTGTAAAACAAAAAGAAATTGAACATCATGTCGGTATTAGTATATACAGAAAATTGGGATGGCAGATTTAAAAAATCGACTTACGAGTTGGTTTCGTATGCCAAGGCTATAGCCACAGAGTTGAAATTGCCGCTAGTAGCCCTAAGTATTGGGAATGTAAGCGAGGCGGAGTTTTCAAAACTCGAATTATATGGTGCTGATAAGCTGGTGCTGGTGAACACAGAAAAGCTACATACTTTTGTAGCACAGGCATATACACACACAGTATATCAAGTTGCTAAAGCTGAAAATGCAAGTGTTTTGCTTTTCAACAACAACTACACAGGTAGGTCGCTTGCGCCCCGTCTGAGCGTGAAACTAAATGCTGGAACCGCCACTGGTGTGGTAAAACTTCCTGCATCGTATGCACCATTTATAGTGCGCAAATCGATATACACAGGCAAAGCTTTTGCCGATGTGGAACTGCTGAGTGCTGTAAAAATATTGACTCTCAACCAGAATTCATTTGAGATTCGCGAAAATGCCACTGGCGCTAAAGTAGAAGTGCGCGAAGTAGAAGTACTCGACAAACACCTGGCTGCTATGCCTACGAAAGTGGAAAAAGCCAGCGGAAAAATGAACCTCACTGATGCCGAGATAGTAATATCAGGTGGCAGAGGCCTCAAAGGGCCCGAAAACTGGGGAATGGTAGAAGAACTCGCCGATTTGCTCGGAGCAGGTACCGCTTGCTCGCGCCCCGTAGCCGATTCTGAATGGCGTCCCCACCATGAGCATGTAGGACAAACCGGTAAGGTTGTTCGCCCCAATTTGTATATCGCCATTGGCATATCTGGTGCCATACAGCACCTTGCCGGCGTGAACTCTTCGAAGGTACTTGTAGCCATAAACAACGACCCGGAGGCTCCGTTCTTTGAGGCAGCCGACTATGGTATAGTGGGCGATGCATTTGCAGTGGTTCCCAAAATAATAGACGCAGTAAAAGCAATGAAGGCTTCACATTGATTTCTCATCAATAAACATCTATCTATCATTATTAATTCCCGGTCTTGTACCGGGATTTTTTGTGGATATAAATAAAAAATGCCGATCATCTGACCGGCATTCTATTAGTTTATATAGGATGTATTACTATTTTCTACGAGTTAGTTTCCAAGGATTTTCGAGGAAAGAGTAGTTTTCGTCATAAATATCATCATCGCTGGTAGCGTCTACGGCATGAACCAGCACGTAATCACCTGTTCTGTAGTAGTCTACTGCAAAATATTTGCCTTCGCCATCGCGGCAGAAAAACATAAAGCCACCTTCTTTTGTACCTTCTAGGTCAGATTTTCCAACCACAGTAAAAGGAACCCACTCACCATCAGCTGAAAATTCTACATCTGTAACTTTTGTGTTTGCGTTGTCGCACGTAATGAGAACATTGAAGTCTGAACCATCATAAGTAAAGTACTTCTGAGCTTGTACACCTACACTAAAAAAAGTGAACACCATTAAAGAAAAAAGAATTTTTTTCATAGTAAAATTTTTTAAGGATTAGTAAATTATGAAATAAACTTAATGGATTGATTGCCTTTTTTAGCAATAAAATTGACGCTTGCGGGAAATACCCTACAAACCTAAGGTAAATAAATTTTTAAAACAAACTTTTAGGGAAAATATTGGGTGTAGTTTTCACATTATTGAGCATTCAGACAGTTGTACACGCATAACCACAATTAAATCAAATATTTATATTGATGTAAATAGTTGAGATAACTATATAGTGTTGAATGTGATATGCTTGGTATTCAGAATTATTATATATACACGCCACCATCACCTAAAAAGGCACGAAATCCGCTTTTTCAGGGAATTGGTCTTTGCAGACAGGTGTGGGGTAGGAGGCATTGCGTGAAAGGTAAATATTCGTAGTCACAAAGATTTTGAACGTACAAAACTATTCACTATCTTTCATTATAAATAGTGGGAATGGTGTTTGGGTAGACTAACATAGTCCTATTTATCACATTATTAGAGAATTTAATTGAAATAAAATGATTTTTGAAACATTCCAAGCACAAAGATTAATAGAAGACGCTGAAAAGATTGCTATTTCTGAAGGCGAAAATTATTTGACTGCTTACCAAGAGTTTATCGAGTATTTTAAAGGTATTGATATACTAACCAGACACAATATAATAATTGGAATCTCATTTACTTACAGTTGGATGCCCACTATTCTGGATTTGCACTCAGAGAAGTTAGAAAATGCTGCAGATATACTTAACTCTGCGAAACAAGGACACAGACCAAGTGTAACTGAGCTTGAAATTTTGAAAACTTGCTTTAACAATTCACTAGTGGGAAGTTCAAAACTTCTGCATTTCATCAATCCTGAAATATTTGCCATTTGGGACAGCCGTGTGTACAGATACCTTTTTAAGCATGAGCCATACTCGTATCGTGTTGAAAATGCTGATACTTATTTGGAATATTTGGCATACTGCGACGATATTATACAAAGCCTAGCTTTCGACAGGTTACATAATGTTGTAGAAAAGAAAGTTGGCTATAAAATAAGTAAAATGAGAGCAATTGAATTAATATTTTTCTACAATGGAGCCAAATCTTAACAGAACTTTTAGCGAGAGAATGGATAGCTTATTGAAAGGGAATCTGAGTAATAAGCTTCTCAAAAAGCATTATTTGATTTTTGGTTCATCGTTTTTTTTTTTTGTGGGCAGATGTCTGTAATCGAACATTTGTTCAAGAAAGAAAGTTTTTCGGTAACTCGAACGTTTTATTTTCAAAGCCCACAATATAAAGCAACTCTGCATGTTGTTTTACATTGTGATGCGTTACAAAAGTAATGACATATCACCTATTTTCTTAAAGCAATAAATATCAATAATTGGAAAAGATGAAAAAAACAAATACTAAAAAAGAATTTTCAGTTGCTAAATCGAAGGAAAAGCAGATTTCAACTGAAAGAAATTTTCCAATCGTTGGCATTGGTGCATCGGCAGGCGGATTGGAAGCATTGGAACAGTTTTTCGGAAATGTGCCCAAAAGCAGCGGTTTGGCGTATGTGGTAATTCAACACCTCGATCCAAACCATGTGGGTATAATGCCTGAACTTTTGCAACGCACAACCGAAATGAAAGTGGTTCAGGTTACCGACCATTTACAGGTTGAACCTAATCACGTATATGTAATACCACCTAACAAAAGCATGTCAATTTTAAACGGCTGTTTGCATTTGTTTGAGCCGGTCGAATTGCGTGGTTTACGTCTTCCGATTGATTATTTTTTCCGCTCACTTGCTGAAGACAGACTCGAAAAAAGTATTGGAGTAATTCTATCGGGCATGGGTAGCGACGGCAGTTTGGGACTAAAAGCTATTAAAGAAAAAAATGGAATAGTAGCTGTGCAAGACCCATTGACAGCAAAGTTCGACGGTATGCCGCAAAGTGCTGTAAATGCAGTGATTGTAGATATTCTCGCAGCAGCAAGCGAACTACCTGAAAAACTGATTTCGTTTCTTAAATTTAGTCCGTTAACTTTGCCCAAAACCGAAATTGATGAAAAAAGCAAAAGTAATCTCGAAAAAATTGTAATTTTACTTCGCTCACAAACCGGTCACGATTTTTCTTTGTATAAAAAAAATACTTTGTTCCGCCGTATTGAGCGACGTATGAATGTGCATCAAATTGATAAAATTGCAAATTATGTCAGGTTTTTGCAAGAAAATCCAAAAGAATTGGATATTCTATTTAGAGAATTGTTGATTGGTGTAACAAATTTTTTCCGAGATGCTTTGGTATGGGAAAAACTGAAAGAAAAAGTGTTCCCCGATTTATTTAGCGAATTACCAAACGGACATATTTTTCGTGCATGGATTTCGGGTTGCTCCACCGGCGAAGAAGCCTATTCGCTGGCAATAGTTTTTAGGGAAGCCTACGAAAAAATAAAACACGACAAAAATTTCACTTTACAAATTTTTGCTACTGATATTGATAGCGATGCCATTGAATTAGCCAGAAAAGGAATTTTCAGTGCAAATATTGTTGCCGATGTTTCGCCTGAGAGGATGAGCCAATTTTTTACAAAAGACGAAAATGGTTTTCGTGTAAATACGGCCATTCGCGAAATGGTGGTTTTTGCACCGCACAACGTAATTAAAGACCCGCCATTCACCAAATTAGACCTTCTTTTGTGCCGGAATTTATTGATTTACATGGAAACCGAATTGCAAAAAAAAATGATGAATTTGTTTCATTACAGTTTAAATGCTGGTGGGGTAATGGTGTTGGGCAGTGCCGAAAACGAAAACTCTCAAAACAACCAGTTTATTCCATTGGATGCTAAACTGAAACTATACAAACGCTCTGTAATTCCTTCAACCAACGAAATGATAGATTTTCCAAGTTCATTTACACATTCAAACGCAATAAAATCAAACCACGTGAAACCTGTAAAAATTGCTGAAAATATCCAAATTCTTACCGATCAATTACTTTTACAACGTTTTGCACCTGCCAGTGTGCTCATAAATACCGAAGGCGATATTTTATATATAACCGGTAGAACCGGAAAATATTTAGAGCCAGCTGCCGGAAAAGCAAATATGAACATTTACGCCATGTCGCGCGAAGGTTTAAGAAACGAACTTCCGGGCGCAATTCGCAGAGCAAAACAAAATTACGAACCGGTGAAATTGCACAATTTAAAAGTTGGTACAAACGGCGGATCTCAAATTGTCGACATTACCCTTCAACTCATCGAAAAGCCTGATGCTATAAAAGGAACTATTATTATTGTTTTTACCGATGTGGCAAATGTTCCACGACCCACAAAAAGAAAAACAAAAACAGGAAATCTAGGTTCAACAATTCGCGAACAGGAATTAGAAATAGAATTGCAACGTGCCAATGAAGAACTTCAAAGCACGCGCGAAGAAATGCAAACCACGCAAGAAGAATTAAAATCGTCGAACGAAGAAATGCAGAGCACCAACGAAGAATTGCAATCCACCAACGAAGAACTTACCACATCGAAAGAGGAAATGCAAAGCCTGAACGAAGAATTGCAAACAGTAAATATTGAGTTACAAAGCAAAATAAACGATTTTATTGTGGCAAACAACGACATGAAAAACCTGTTGAACAGCACCGATATTGCTACCTTGTTTCTCGATAAAGAATTAAATATTCGCCGTTTTACTGATACATTAACAAAATTATTCAAATTACGCCCAACCGATATTGGCAGACCTTTTACCGACATGGTTTCGGATTTACAATATCCCGCAATTACAGACGATGCCTTTGATGTGTTGCGAACACTGGTATATAAAGAAACCGATATTAGTACGCACGACCAACGTTGGTTTACTAAAGTTGGAAGACGAATTAAATATTACCATCGAATTGCTTCGTAAACATAATTTATTGTAAATTTATACAAAACCCTCGAAGCGGTCGCAGACCATTCGAATAAAAACAAACCACTTCAAGGGGCTGCGAACACTTGAAGTGGTTGATAAAAATAAAAATTACATCTCATGAAAAAGCAAAATGTTAATTTAGAAGATGCTGCCATACTTCGTCAAAAAGCTGAAGATCAATTGGTAAAGCAGCAAACTAATAGAGCTTTGTCTTATACTGAAACTGATATGCTAAAACTAATCCACGAATTAGAAGTGCATCAGATTGAATTGGAAATGCAAAACGAAGAACTTACAATTGCAGAAGAAAAATATATCGAACTGTA
>JAIFMY010000043.1 GCA_020048155.1 Bacteroidota bacterium | reverse complement strand
GATTTTTGTACCTCTATCATTACCTTCTCTGTCTCAATCTTTTCTCCGATTTGGGTTTTGATGATGGCAACGTAGTCTTGCCGAATCATGCCTATTTGCATGTATTTTACCTTAAGTTCTACATCCGAAGATTCTTGCGGTGCGGGTACCAAGTCTACAATTTCCTTCTTGATGATGGCTTGTATCAATGCTTTGGCCACTTCCAAATCTTCGAGCAAATACTTGAAAACACTATCGAACAGCGGGTTCAGAACTTTCATACATGTATACATTTAAGCATAACAACGCAAAGGTACAATTTTTTTGAGGGTTAAATATAGTATTTTCTATTTTTAACTTGGCTATACAGCCTACCATTTACCATAGAACTTCGTAACATAAAATTTCAATACTTTTAAAAAGTATACAGCCCGGAATACTCAATGTATTGTATTTTATTTACCTCTTCTTTCTTAGCTTTCCTTCGAATAAAATACTAGGGAAAAGCCTTCTGTTTCTGACAACGGCTACTTTATAAATGGTATTTTCTATATTTCTTATAACCAGCGATGACACAATAAAAGACATGTTTTCTTTAACTTTAAAAAAGTAAAATGAATGGTTTTGTGTAGTAAGATTATTAAAATCTTTTGTCTCACCAAAATAGTACACATTTTCAATTTCATCAAAAGTGAAAATAATCTCATGCTTGCCTTTTCGATATGATATCTTCTTATTTCTATTGTCTATTGTTAGTGAAACATCCCAATCATTCTTAATGTATTCTAGATGCAAGAAAATAGCAGGTCCAGCAAAAACAGAATATAAAAGAATCATGAGAGTCAACATTGAATTATCAGGTATCCCATACTTTTGATAAAATATATAAATTCCTATGCCTATAGTAAGGGTAAAAACGATTAGTGGGAATAATACATATAAATGGTTTTTAATATTCATTTTCTTATATACTAGATCTGTATTTTTAATAATTTTCATATTCTTCCTTTATATCATTTAATATCCGGGTAATCAATAGTATTTTCTTGGCTTTACTCCTTGTTTCCTTGCTCTTAGCTTGTCCTCTTTTCTATCATATACTTTACCAAAATTGATTCAGGTCGGTCATTAAGTTATTGTTTTAGTGAATGATATAACCTTAATACAATAAAATTTTCTATTCACAATACAATACATCAATGGCTCGAATACCACTTCTTCTTAAATGAAAACGCTTCACTTCTTCATCAGTCAAGAAATCTAATTTTATTTTCCTTTTCAAAGCGATGGCTTTGTTTCCTTTCGGATTAGAAATCGGACACAAACAATAATGCGGCATTTCTTCTTGTTTATATAATTCAATACCTGTATAAATTACTACTACACCAGTGAAATGATAAATAGCATAAACGTCTCTTGTGTCGTCTTTTGAATAAAAGGATACACTTTGGGTATTGTGACCATACCATTGATCGTGATAGTCATGAATGGAAATTTTTAAATTGAAAGTGTCATTCCGCAATGCCAATTCATTAAAATCATCATTAAAATAGTCACCAACCTTCCCTAACTTTTTTTCAAATTCAGGGTATTTTTTAATGTAAGATTGATTATTCTCTATTTTTCTGCCAAAAGGAATGGTGTCACCATTATAAATAATAACAGTTTGCTGCTCACAATAAATGAAAGATACAAACTTATAATGTGTTTCAATAATCCCTTGTATAGTATCGATTCTGGCTTCTCTGGTTTGTCCACTCAATGACCCACTTGAAAGAAAAATAAATATAACCAATGCCCACTTGTTCATTGCTTTCAGATTATGTTTTTGAAACTTTGTAAATGGTTAATATTTAGCATATCCCAATACTTTCGAACGTCAAATTCATGTAAGTTTTGAAATTTCATCCTCGCTTAGCTTGGTTATACTAGCTATCACACTTACAGGTATGCCTTGGGCTTTAAGGACTTTTGCGCTTTCTACCAAACTTTGTCTGATCGATTCTTTTTCCTTGCGTTCTTGCTCTGCTATGGCTTTGGCTTGCTCGGCAATGGACTCGGCATGCTCTGCTTTGGCTTCGGCTTCTCTAATCTTGTGTATGTATTTGTTTTCTTGCTGATCGAATATCAAGTCTATCTCTTCTTCAGCTTCTAGTTGAATGCGGAATTTATCGTCCATCACCGGGGTTTGCAGGTAACGGGCTATTTCTTCAAATTCTTCGGGCACGTCCTGAAGGTCGAGTATATAGCGCTGGTCGGTTATCCACGCCTGATTGAAGAGGGTGAGGAATTGTTCAAGCTTGCTTTTACGATTTTCGGGCAACCTGCGCACTTGTAGTATGTGTGTACGGTGATTGAGCTGGTTTATGAAATCGCTGTCCAGTTGCAATGGCTCTTTGTTTACGGAATTGATGATTTGGTGATTCACCGTTACGGCCATATAGGGAATATCGTCGAGCTTATAGCCCAGTATGTATATGCTGATGATGGGATAAGATACTTTTTTCTCAACCCCATAAGCGTCTGTTTCTATTTCCGACTTTATGTAGTTGCTGCCCAGGTAGCTACGGAAGCGTTGTATATCTGTGATATATTTCGACTTTTGCAGTTCTATCAGCACGGTTTGCTTGCTGCCATCGGGCTTGCGGACAGTAGCTTTAAAATCGAGGCGGAAAAGTGTGAGTTGGCGCTTTTCGTCGGGTACCAGTGTTTCTTGCTGGCTGAGTTGCAAATCTTCTATTTCCTCGTCCAGTATCACACTCAGCACTTTCTTTGCCAAACGGTTTTTCTCCATCAGGTACTTGAAGGCTTTGTCGTATAGCGGATTGATGATCTTCATATTTCATTGCATTTATGCAAATGTACAAGTTTTTGAGTTTTGTGCATAAAAAATTTTAGCTCATATATTTTGCGAATATTCGTGAAATAGTGAGATGTTGGGCTTTGATGCCTGGTGGCGGATATCCCGCTTCGCGTATTATCCCTTATCCCTTATCAATTATCCATTATCAATTGGAAATGCTTTATTGGGCTCCCTTTAGTGAGGTGTTTGGCTTTGATGCTTAAAGAGGAATGTCAGGAAATCGATGGTACAATATGTGTTGCAGGCGAAAAACACAGCCGGATAAACTGTGTTGCAATTGTGTTGCACTTTTGCATTAAAACCCGTGAAAATCTATGTTTTTAACCTTTCAAATAAAATATATAACCCACTAAAAACAAAAAAACTTAGAAGCTTTGGACTCCTAAGTTTTTATAATGTTTGCGGTCTGGACGGGACTCGAACCCGCGACCCCGTGCGTGACAGGCACGTATTCTAACCAGCTGAACTACCAAACCTTTGTCTATTTCTTTCTGAACGCTAGTAGCCTTGCTGAAGGGCTACTATGTTGATTTAAAGCATAAAGCCGATTTGCATCGGCTTTATTGCGGTCTGGACGGGACTCGAACCCGCGACCCCGTGCGTGACAGGCACGTATTCTAACCAACTGAACTACCAAACCTTTTGTTCAGAGCGTTTCGCCCATTCGCGAAATGCGTTGCAAAGATAAGTATTGTTTCTATTTCTCCAAATTCTTGTCGCGCTTTTTTAGAAAAATTTCTTCTTTTTTTTCAAAAAAACTAAAGTGTACTTTCCCGTATTCCCGCTCTTCTTGCAAGTATTTGTGCCTTACGAAGTTTTGCTTTCGAGAGTGTTCGAGCACCAGTAGTCCTCCCTCGTTCAGAAAGCCATTGTTAAGTATCAAATCGGGCAGTTTGTCTATGTCGGGGTTGTCAAATGGCGGATCTGCGAATACCAAATCGAACCCTGTCTGTACCGGCAACTTCAAAAACTGGAATACATCGGCTCGTATGATGGTATATTCTTTCACGTCCCATTGCTTGGCTGTGTTGCGTATAAATTCGGCGTTGAATTTACTGAGTTCAACTCCTGTAACTGCCGGGCATCCGCGCGATACGAACTCAAATCCCATAGAGCCACTTCCCGAAAACAGTTCAAGTACCCGCATATTTTCCCACTCAATGGTGTTGTTGAGAATATTGAATAGACCGGTTTTGGCAAAATCGGTGGTTGGATGTTCGTCGAACCCTTGTGGTGGAGTTATATTCCGTCCTTTCAGACGTCCGCTTATTATTCTCATTGTTCCAGACTTAGCAAGTTTACAAACAGGTGCGAATCTACCTGCTGGAATGGGTAACCGTAATCTTTGCTTTCGTGATGGCCTCTGAAACTGATGTTGGCAAAATACTTTTCGAGTAGTTTGTAGTGTGAGTCTTCTGAAGTTAAATGTCCGGAAATGTTTACCGGTACTGATTTTTTATCCAAACTGAATGATTCTGCTACTTGCAGTATTCTGTAAAGCATGTCGTTTTCATTTCCAAACTCAAATGCATTGCTGAATTTGAGTTGCCCGTTTTCGACATAGGCTACTTGCACAAACGATACGTATATATCCAGAGCCAAAAACGTTTGCTCTTGATCATTCATTTTCAGTACCTCTGCCAAGAATGGATTGAGGTGGTGATAAAACTCAATTTGTGGAAACTTGTTGACAAGCATTGTTGTCAGGTACGAAGGTATGCTGTATACGTCGTACGCTTTGGCTTGTGCAATGTAGTTGTATTGTATTTCCTCAAATTCTTGCAGGTGAAAATGAAATTTGAGGTATTCTTTCAGTTGGGTTCTGTCGAAATACGATTCGGGTATCAGTATCGATTTTCGGGAAATAAACAAAAAACTTACGCTTTTGTAGTTTTTGTTCAGAAGAATGTCTGTCTTCAGTATTTCTTTCATCTTTACCGAAAAAGCATCGCCGATAAGCGGTGTATCGAACGTGATTTTCTTCAGCGCTACGAATTGCTTGCGAATGGTATCTGATATGGTGTAAGCGTATCCGTACATACCCATTTGCAGCGACAAATGGTAGGTCGATGTTTTTGTCGGATTGAATGTTTCGTGTTGTACCGAAATTTCTTTCATATTTTCCTTCTTTTATTCCCAGTTGCCATTGTTGTTGGTAACTTCCGTGAGTGAACCTATTTTCAAACCCGGATATAAATCTTTATGCAATAGTTCATCATTCAGATTTACTATCAGTTGTCGATTTAATCCTTTCAATATAATATCGTTGTGTACCTTGGCTTCAAATACCGGCACAAATACCTTTGATATGGTTTCAATTTCTTCTGTTTCCATTTCGAATGTCTCGCTGCCCTGAAAAGGAACATACCTGATAGAATCTATTGCAAATGCTGGAGGAAAAAGGGAATCGAGAACACTCACAAACATGGTGTCGCGGCTTATTATTCCCATTTTCAAAGCTATTTTTTCGGCTTCCTGCATATTGTACTTCAGTGTGAGGCTATCGGGTACCATCCCTATTTTTTTAATCAGTTTCAACGAATCGGTTTTTACAAATGCAATCAGGCTGTCGAATTGAGGCGAATATTTTCCGTACGCAGATTTGTATGCCATCTGGGCTTTGCGGATATTGTTGAGCCTTTCTATTGTGGCCTTGTATCTTACCTGTTTTTCGTTTTCAAACTGAATGGGTTGTGCTATACTATTGTACAATAAATATGCCATAGCCATGAGTATAGCGAAGTATACTCCTGTAAGCACTTTTTTGGCTCGCACGGATATGCTTGCCAGATAGTACGTGGAGATACCTACTACAATTGCTGCAAGTAGTGTAAGTATGAGGTACGGTGTCATTCTATATTTTTAGTATAGCTGATGCAAAAATAAAAAAAGATATCGATTAGTAAGCTAAGGCTTCTTATTTTTGACCATGATTACATCGCATATTTACAAACAGCTTGTTTCTTTTTTCGAACACGAGCCTACTGCCGACCAAATGCTTCTCATGGAGCAGCTTGCAGGGTTTATAAGCAATCCGGATAAACGATCTGCATTCATCATAAATGGGTATGCGGGTACCGGAAAAACTACCGTTATCACTGCTCTCGTAAAACTTTTGGAAAGTGCCGGTATAAAATCGGTGCTGATGGCGCCTACCGGACGAGCGGCTAAGGTTATAAACGGCTATAGTGGAAGGCCTGCTTATACCATTCACAAGGTCATATACAGACAGCAGTCCTCTGCCGATTCGTTCAGTTCTTTTGCCCTCAATTTCAATAAACTTACCAATGCTTTCTATATTGTCGACGAGGCTTCCATGATTTCGAATAAAACTGCTGAAAAATCTTTTTTTGGTTCGGGCAATCTGATGTCAGATATGGTTGCATTTGTGTATTCAGGGCTTGGTTGCAGGCTTATTCTGGTAGGCGACTCGGCACAGCTGCCTCCAGTGGGCGAGGATTTGAGCGCTGCACTAATTCCTGAGGTTTTCAGGTACGCCAACGTGATTGCACAATATGCTACTTTGCACATGGTAGTCAGACAAAATTTGGAGAGCGGCATTTATGCCAATGCTACGAATATACGAAATGGAATTGCCAATGAACAGGGCAATATTGAATCTACTTTTCATGGTTTTGTGCTCGCAAATGATGTGAAAAGAATTGCAGGAAATGAAGTGACTGAGGAAATTGCCAATGCCTACAGCAGATACGGACTAGATGAAACGCTCGTAATTTGCCGCTCAAATAAGCGTGCCTATAGATATAATATGGGAGTTCGCAACCACATTCTGGGGCGCGAAAGTGAGATAGAGTCGGGCGACATGGTGATGGTGGTTAAAAATAATTATTTCTGGCTAAAGGATCACCCGAATTCTTTGTTTATTGCCAATGGCGATGTGCTTAGGGTCAGACGTATCCGAAATTTTGAAGAAAGATACGGCTTTCGGTTTGCCGACGCTTCGCTCATAGCCGAAGGACTTCCCGATTCCCCCGAAATTGATGCCAAGGTATTGCTTAGTACACTTAGTTCAGATGCTGCCGGTATGAGCTCCGATGATTTGCGCATACTTTATAGTAGGTTGGAGGAAGATTATGCCGAAATAATAAATAAGCGCCAGCGCATGCTTGCCATCCGAAACGATCCTTTTTTCAATGCCTTACAAATAAAGTACGCTTATGCTGTAACTTGCCACAAAGCGCAGGGTGGGCAGTGGAGTGCGGTTTTTATTGATAAAGCTTTTGCATTGGATGAACTGCAGATTACAGAAAATTTGAGGTGGCTGTATACTGCAGTATCACGCGCCACCTCTCAGGTATTTTTAGTAAACTACGACGACGAATTTTTTATCAAACCCTGAAACCGATTACCAGCACATCATCTATTTGCTCGTGCGGTCCACGCCAGTTTTCGAATACAGTATTTAGGATCTCTTTTTGTTCTGCCATTGGTTTGTCCGAATGTTCTATAAGCATTTCCCTGAATGGTTTGTACTTGAATTTTTTCTGATCTTCTCCACCAAACTGATCTGCGTATCCATCTGAGAAAATATAGTAGCAATCGCCTTCTACTAAGGGGAATGAATGTGTTTCGAATGAGTCCATCACATCAAAAATGGCGATTGGCATTTTATCGGCCTTTATTACTTCATCTTTTTTATTGGAAATAATGTACAATGGGTTGTTGGCACCTGAGTATTCAATTACTCCATTTATGCGGTCAATGGTGCACATAGAGAGATCCATTCCATCACGTGCTTCATCATCGGCACCAGACTGGTGAAGAGCCTTTATTACATTCTGTCTGAGTCCGTTGAGTATAAGGTGCGGTTTAGTTATTTTTTCTTCGTTAACTATTTTATTCAGAAAACTAATGCCGAGCATACTCATGAAAGCACCCGGTACACCGTGTCCGGTGCAGTCGGCAGCTACTATGATGAGTTTGTTGTCGCGCTCGCTTATCCAGTAAAAGTCTCCACTTACAATATCTTTTGGTTTGAAAAATATGAATAGGTCTTTTACATATGGGCTTTTGAAATTCTCGTCGGGTAGGGTAGCACGTTGTATGCGTTTGGCGTACACTATACTGTCCATTATTTCTTTACGAGCCAAACCTATTTGGTCTCGCTGTTTGGTGGCTACATCGCGTTGTTTTTCAATTTCATCGCGCTGATGTATGATTTCATCTCTTTGAGCAGAAATTTCTTCTAACTGATGTTCAATGAGGCCTTTTTGTGCAACAACTTCGGCAGTACGTACCTGTACCAAATGTTCTAAAAGCTTTTTCTGGTTTTCAATTCGCCTGATGCGCATACGCACCAGTAGGTAGATCAATAATAAAATAGCAAGTACTGCTGAAATTCTGAAAGTTTGTGTTTGATACCAGGCCGGATGAATCACAACTACAATACTTCTGCCTATATCATTCCATACACCATCGTTGTTAGAGCCTTTTACCCTGAATACGTAAGTGGCTGGTGGCAGACTGGTATAGTTTGCAAAACGCCTGTCTTTTACCAGGTTCCAGTCTTTGTCATAGCCTTCGAGTATGTATTTGTATTGGTTTTTTTCGGGAAAAATATAGTTCAGGGCTACAAAATC
>JAIFMY010000055.1 GCA_020048155.1 Bacteroidota bacterium | reverse complement strand
GTTATCATTGCCTTAACAATGGTAGTAAGCGGAACTTTACGCCAACGCATAAATATAAGCTGTAGCAGCGATACTTGAACGTCGGAAATAAGTGCCTGAAACCAAAGACCAATGGGGATGAAATATAGCAATACCATTAGGCCTGCAAATGCAGCCACAAGTATGCCTAAGTAAAAACCGAAATCGTGCATAGTGTTGAATTAAATTGATTTAACATAAATTTTGTCGGGAAATATTTGTATAATTTCTATTTGTGTGTTCGAGTCTATAAATGTATTGAAAGTGGTGGCTTCCAGTATTTGTTCGTTTATCATTATTTTTCCGGTTGGCGCCAAGCGCGAAAGTGCAATTCCTTTATCGCCGATTTTTATAACCGGTACTTGTGAAGTGGCTTTGCTGGTGATTTGCGAGTTGAGTATGGCGCGTTTCCATGTTTTGGCTCTGAATAGATAGTACATACTAATAGAAATGAACACTATTGAACTCAGCAGTACCGTATGGCCGGTAGTCTGGTCAAATTGGGTATAACTTAGTACAATGCCGGATATAAGCAGGCCCGCACCTATAATACCGGGTACCACGGTGCCGCTTATTACGAACATCTCAAGCAAAATAAGTATGAAACCTATGATAATGATGGTGATAAGTACTGCTAATGTCATTTTATTTATGGTCTAAAATTTCGGCTTTCTTTTTAGTATTGGGTATCCAATGATGCAAAAAAACATCACAATGAATGTAAATAACTTTTTTCAATGGATTAGCAGTTTTTATTATTCTAATCCATTGGTGTATAAATATAGCTCCAAATTGCCGATTTAGAGTAACTAGCAGTATAAATTTTTAATGAATAATAAGTTAAATACCCCTTGGCTTATTCAATGCTTACAATGAGTCCTCGTAGTTGAAGTTTTTTCTTCATTGGGGTGATGATGTCAACAGGCCCCTTGTATACATCGCATTTGCCATTGTGGTGAGCTATCATGGCACATTGTATGGCCTGATGCTCAGTATGCTCGCATATGGCTATGAGAGAACTTATTACATGATCAAAAGAATTGTGATCGTCGTTATGAAGTATCAGAAGTTTTTCTAACGATCTTGTATCGGTAGTGTCCGTAAAGGTTTTTTTCTTCTCTTGCGTATTGTTGCTCATAGTTTTAAACATGCTAAATCAGTTACTTTGAAGTAGCCGCTTCGCTTCATCTAACGTGATTTTTTCATTTCCGTTAAAAGCGACTACAAAACCATTATCGATTTTATAACTTGATAGTTGTTTTTTGAACTCTTGTGCTTTTTCATAAGTATCAAAGCTTCCAACCGTATAAATGGTTACACCATCCTTCATCAAAAAGTTTTCCACTTTTTGTTTTTTGCCAAGATTGTCGAGGTTCGATTTCAGATTTGTGGGTAAATCTCCTTTATAAGCAGCTACTTGCACTTTGTATTGTATTTTTACGCTGTTGTTGGTAGTAGTTTTGTTTTCGACAATTTTACCTGACGAATTGTCTGATTTCTTTTCAGATAAGGTACGAGCCTGATATAGCGCCATCGATTTTCCGTCGGAGTAAGCCACCAAATATGCATTTTTAAGACCTAGTGCCTTTACCGATGCCATTTTCTTTTCGGCTTCGGCAAATGAGCTGTACGGACCAGTCATGTATCGGGTTACCTTATCGGTTTTTTCGATGTAAATGGGCGTCAGGTTTTTTACATCAGAATGGTTGATGGGGTTTGAAAATGAGCCAAGTTGCACAAAGAACTGAATTCCTTTGGTGGTTGACACAGGTATTTGTTCAAAACCAGTATTTTTGTTTTCTGTGGTTTTGTTTTCGGTAGTTTTATTTTCAACTTTTGTTACATCTTTCTTTTCTATGGTTTTGTTGTCAACTACCTTTTCGTTGTCGTCTTTTTTAGTATTGTCTGTCTCTTTTTTGGTATCTTCTTTCTTCTTACTGCCATATATTTGGTCGTAAGTTCTTCCTTTTTTCAGTTCACCGGTTTCGAAACTTGCAAATTCGGCATACTGGGCTTTCAGTTTAGCATCGGACTGTATCACTGCTTTGGCAGTGCTGCCTGTAACTACTTCGCCTGCAATGTATACAACATAAAATGCGTCTTTGAATCCTTTGACTCTCACGTCTGCGAGTACTATTTCTATGGCCTCCTGGGTTTTAAAGTCGCCTGCAAAGAATACACTGTTTTTTCCGTCTTTCAGTTTTCTTTCGCTTATCTTGTATTTATTTGCAAAAGTGGCGGCATCAAATTTCTGAAAGGCACCTATTTGTACCCTGTAGATAAAATCATTGGTTAGCGCAAGTGTCTTTATTTTTACAAGACTTACATTGTTTCCGGTATTGGTAGTGCCCGTGCCTGTATTCTTGTTGGTTGTAGTTTTATCGTCGGGCTTTTCGTTCTGTATTACTATATCGGTTACATTATTTACCTCCTTCTTTTCCACCAATATATTGCGTTCGGTGTGTGGCAAATCGAGTAAAATGCTGAGTGCTTCTTCATCTTTCTCAATACCTATAAGCTCCACCTCGTTTGCCTCCATCAGCTTCACGTATTTTTCGGAAATGAACTCCAGTTTTTCTGCCAGTTTTGATTTTGTGGAAGCCATACGAAAGAGCATATTTGCCTCATTGGCCAAGGCAGTTGCCCTGTCATTGGGAGTATTATTGGTTATAAGGGTAATGTATTTTGAGTAAATATTATGTTTGTCTTCGTTTACCTTTATATACATGCGGGCTGCAGTTACCAGTTTGAAAAAGGCTTTAGCTTCGTCAGTTTCAGCTTTTTGTTTAAAAGACTCTCTGTTTTTAGTGGTTTTTGCTGTATCGGCGGCTGCCCTTAGTTGGTCAATGATGTTATACAAGCTGTCTACTTCTAATTCCAACTTTCTGGCCGAGCTCAATTGAGAATAGATGTTTTGTACAGAGCTTTTCTCGTCGGCAGTGAGGGATAGGGCAGCTAATATGGCTTTTTCGTTCGATACATATAACTTTCCGTTAACAGTTATAATATTGGCATCAATTTCCTTAAATGTCATAGAATCCCTTTTCACAAAAGGATTTACAGTATTGTTTTCAGTAGTATTGTTTTCAACCTTAGGCAGCTCGTATTTGATGGTTTTGTCGCCCATGCGTAGACCTAGTACGTCCTCAAATTTATATAGCAAGACAGTCTGCTGTTCGTATATGTTTTTGTATTCGTTGTTTCTGTCTTTGAGTGCAAGTTTTCCAGCAGCTTCTTTTTTCTTTTCCAACTCGGAATATGCTGTACGGGTTTGTGTATACAAACGTCCGGCTGCGGCTATGAGGGTTGTATCTGTTTTTTCGTTTATTTTCGTATATGATGTATTGTATTGGGAGTATACAGCGTTAATCTCTTTGAAAATTTTTGCATACGCCTCTGCATATATTTCTTGTGCCTCTTTGTCCAGTTTTTCAGCTTTTTTGGTGGCCTTGTCTTTTGTTTTTGAATCTTTGGTAGATGATGCTACTTTCATGTATTTGCCAGCATCGCTCATCAACCCATATGCTTCAATCAAAGCTTTTTCACCTTTCGAAATGTTTTTATAGTTTTTCGTCAAAGCCTTACGCTGCGACTTGTCAAATATTTTTTCGAAATAATCTTTCTGAACTATGCGGGGCTTATATTCATTCTGGTTTGCAAAAAAAACAACTTGATTGTGTGTGTAAGTGCGGCTCATGAAACTCATTCCTAAAACACTTATGAGTAGTATGGCAGTCAGGGTAAATGCCCTACGGAAATAATTTCGGTTATACATGAGATTCTGGTTTTCTGTTAGTTTGATAGGTCTTCTAAATTATGTCTTTTTCATCCAAAATAACAACTTAAGCGGCTAATATACAAATATTTTTTGAAAATATCTGTTATAGCTTTCCTTAGTGTCTGCCTTTCAATATCTGAATATTTTATGCATATCAGCAAGATTGCTATTAATGCATAGATATACAGTACGATAGAAGCATAAAAGATGGTCACTCCGGTATTCCGTTTGTGTTTTGAAACAGACATTCACAAGATGATGTGGGATGAAAATTTGATCAATTGAAATACTTAATATTTTTTTGTCAAGCAATTTTAATGAAAATGGAATAGTTTTGGTATAACAGGTTATAGAATTCAATTTAGCTTGTTATTTTTATACCAAATGCAAAGACAAGTTTTTAATATAACTAAGAATGACATGGAAAGCAGGTTAAATAAATTGGAAATACTGATACTGAATACAAAACAGAAGTATAAAGTGACTCATTATATAAGTGTAGGCGATTTATTGGAACTATCGGGGGTACATTTGCACTACCCCGTTCTTGGTGCGTTGGTCAACAATACTCCACGCGAGTTGTCATTTACTATTTATAAACCATGCCAGGTTACTTTTTTCGATATTACCCATCCAGAAGGGCATCGCATGTATGTACGTTCTCTCATATTTGTATTGCTGAAAGCAGCCCGAAATTTGTCGCCAAACCGACGGCTAATGGTGGAGCATGCTGTTTCTAAGGGCTTGTATTGTGAATATAGCGATAGCGTGCCTGTAACTATTGAGGAGGTTTTTGAATTGGGTGCTGAAATGCGTAACATCATAGCCCGTGATGTTGAATTCGTGAAAGAAGCCATGCTGGTGCCTGACGCCATTGAAGTATTCGAAAAAAATAACTATCTGGAAAAGGCAAAGTTATTTCGGACTCGCAAAAAGATGTATACTGCCATTTACCACCTGGAAGATTTTGTTGAGTATTTTTATGGAAATCTGGTAAAATCGACCGGACAGCTCACTATATTTGATTTGGTAAAGTATCAGGACGGTATGCTTCTGATGTTGCCTCCTCAGCAACCACCCATAAAAATTGAAGATTTCATACTTCAGCCCAAGTTGTTCGATATTTTTCAGGAGTATAAACATTGGGGCGAAATACTTGGCATAACAACCATAGGAAGTATAAATGAATATGTACAGGCCAATAAAACCAATGAACTTATACATCTGGCTGAGGCATTGCACGAAAAGAAGGTTGCCAGTATAGCTGAGCAAGTAGTAGGACACCTGGCAAAGCCCCGACTGATCCTCATTAGTGGGCCTTCTTCGAGTGGAAAAACCAGTTTTGCTAAGCGGCTGGCAGTACAGTTGCGGGTATTGGGCATAAAAACAGTTCAAATATCGCTCGACAATTATTTTGTAAACCGCGAGGATACGCCCAAAGACGCACATGGTGAGTATAATTTTGAAGCCTTGGAGGCAATTGATTTGGATTTGTTCAACAAGCAACTGATTCAACTCATGGATGGCGAAGAAATTGAAATTCCGAAATTCTCATTTGAATCTGGCTCAAGGTATTGGGATGGTACTAAATTGCAGATTGAGCATAGTACTTTTATTATAGTGGAGGGTATACATGGGCTGAATCCCGGACTTACTAACCAGATAAACAATGTCTTAAAGTTCAAAATTTATGTTTCGGCACTTACCAATGTGGGCATTGATTTCCACAATCGTATACCTACTACCGATAACAGACTCATTCGTAGAATAATACGTGACTACCAGTACAGAGGCTACAGTGCCAAAGAAACCTTGAAACGTTGGCCTAGTGTGAGAAAAGGCGAAGATGCTTACATATTCCCCTACCAAGAAGAGGCTGATGTCATGTTCAATTCTTCCCTATTTTTCGAATTAGGTGTACTGAAGCCTTACGTGGAAATCCCATTGCATGAAGTATACGAGAGCGATGCAGAATATGCTGAAGCTAAGCGTTTATTAAAATTCTTGTCTTACTTCCTGCCTATACCTGATACCAATTTACCCCCCACTTCTATACTTCGGGAATTTCTAAAAGGAAGTAGTTTTCATTATGATTGATGAGGTACTTATTTAACATGATATAATTCTTTGATTTAAAGTTTTTTTTTACGATTTTTGAAGAATAAAACCCTTACGAATACCATTAAAGAAAAAATAAGACATGAGACAAGTTATAATATTTCTCTTTTTGTTTATAATAAGTGGATTAAGCGGACTCAACGCACAGGTACGACTAACCAGTCAGATTCCCGCTGAGATTACTTCAGGTAGCCGCGTAGCCATGACTTTTACTATAGAAAAAAAACAACTCGAGAATTTTGCCCGATTTGAACAAGCACTCCACCCCGGTTTTATTGCTGTGGAAGACAACTCAAGGGGTGCAGAATTTAAATTTGAAGGCAATAAAGTGAGTCTTACCTGGCTGCGACTGCCTAAAGATTCTGTGTTCTCGTTTTCGTATTTCCTTCAGGCTGCCGACACGCTATCAGGCACTTTTGCGTTGAACGGCGTCTTTAGTTATATATATCAGAACAATCGCGGATATGCCAATATGTCGGCTCATAATCTTACGGTAAAACGGGTTAGCAATATTTCAAATATTCCTATTGCTTACATTCCCAATATTTTAGACATTGCCAATGTATACGCTAGCCAAAAACTCAGCCTTACCGATACTGTAAAAGGAGGATATCAGCTCGAAATAGTGCTAAGTGCTGATAAGGATATTACCAATCTGGTGCTTACCGAAAATATTTCGGGATTATCCAAACCAACAATAAAGTCCGATGGTGGCGCAAAAGTAACCATGAAGGATAATGTTCTGACCTTTACTTTCAGCAAACTGGCAGCCAATACGCCGTCTAAAATTTTGGTGAGCGGATTTGCCAGTGACCCCAATGTTATTCCTGCTGTTGCCGGCAGTGTGGTGTATAACGTCGAAAAATCTTATATAACCATAGCTGTAGCAGATAAGAGTCTACCCATTTTTGTGGTGAACAGCAATCAAGCCATTGCAAACAACACCGATGCTGAAAAGAAAAATTCAAGCATTTTGTCGAAATATTCGAATAAAATTACCGGAAAGGGTGTAAGCATTTTGGGTGGAAATAAGGATGCGGAGAACAAAACAGAAACAGAGAATAAAACTACTGTAAATGAAGGCACTACAAATAGTGCCGATGTAAAATCCGGTGCGGTTGATTCTGTAGTTGTTGAACGAGAAGCGTCTGATAATAAGGTGGTAGTAAAAAAGGAAACTAAGGTTACAACCGGAAATTCTAATAAAATATTGAGTAAAAAATCCGACAGCAACAAAACATTGAGTAATGCCGGGTATGAGGTACAATATAGTGTGCAGATAGCTGCTTTTAGCAAAGAAATATCTAGTCAGTATTTCAAAAACCTTGGTGTAGGCGATAAAATAAATATCGAGAAGCACGATGGTTTATACAAATACAAACTGGGATCTTTCAATACCTATGCCGATGCCCAAAAGTTCAGAGATAAAGTAATACGTGAAAGTAATGTAAATGAGGCTTTTATAGTAGCATACTCAAACAATAAGCGCATTAAAGTGGCAGATGCTTTGAAACTTTCAAAAAAGAAATAGTAAACGAAATTAATTATGAACATGGAAGAGACTGGTTTCAGTATAAATACTCTGGCTATATTTGCTGCGGGGCTTGTGGCTGGCATACTTCTACTCAGGTTTTTTGCCAAAGGTTGGGTTCAGTATGTAGGTGGCTTTTTCTTATTCGGAGTTATGGCTATAGGTTTGCTCGTTTCGGGTGGCGTAATCGATTTAAACGATGTGTCTATTTCAGCATCAGATTTCAAACCTATGGATTTTGAAAGCCAATATTGCAATTCTACCGAAAACAACGAAGCTACCTGCGAATGCATTGTAAAACCACTCGAGGCTAAATTGCTCGAGAAATATACACCCGAGCATATTGAGAAAATGAAAAGCAACCGAACCCTGTGGTACTTTACGTATGCAGAAATGATGCGCGAGAATAAAGCGGAAATTAAGCAATGCCTCAAAGATAGAAACGCATCGAAGGTTTGGGACGATTTTATTGATGTAGTGATTTCGGAAGAAAAAGACAATTCGATCATCGAACGATTCAGGGAGCTCCGCAATTCGGAAGTTTTACAATAGAAACTTGTATTTTAAAGAAAATCTGTATGTTACGAATATTCCTATTCGCAATTGTAACTTCGTTATCTGTTTTGTCAGAAGCACAAACTTATGAGTTATTTCGCGAGGATTTTAATAATAATTATGCCGCTTGGACAGAAATGAATACTGCGGATGCTACTTCCAAAGTAGCCAATGGAGTATATGCTATGTCGCATACCCGAAACAATACTTCTTGGCGTTTTTGGCAAACCGTGCGCCTGAGCGAGGACAAGGATTTTTATATAGAAGCCAGCATGAAACAGGTTTCGGGGCCCGATAATTTTGGATATGGGCTTATTTGGGCAAGCAATTATTGGGACAATAGTTTCAATTTCCTGATTAGTTCCAACGGCTATTTTTCAATCTATGTATACCGCAAAGAGCAGTATTTTCAGCTGGTAGATTGGACCAAAATCAGTGGTGTAAAAGAGATCGGAAAATACAATGTACTGCGTGTATGGCGTAAAAAGGATCAATTGCATTTTTTGGTAAATGGCAAAGAGGTGTTTAAAATGAAATGCCCGCCATTTATGGGCATGAACCATGGCTTTGTGCTACAATCGAACATAGAGGTGGCGGCAGATTATTTTTCCATATTCCAGCAACCCGAGGCTATAAACCTGATAGACAATGCCGTAAATGGTTATAAACGCGAAAATATGGGAGATGGTATAAATACTGCAGTTTCTGAAATTGCTCCTGTTATATCGCCCGATGGCAAAACACTTTATTTTGGCACTACAAACCCCAATAGCAATTCAGGGCCATTGGGTACTTACGATGTGTGGTTTTCCGAACTCATTGCCGATGGCACTTGGAGTAAAGCACAGCGTATGCCTTCACCCATCAACAATGATGGAGATAATCTCGTAATCTCAGTTTCACCTGATGGCAATACTTTGCTGCTCGAGGGTTTATATAATGCACAGGGCGGTACCATTTCAGATGAGGGAATTTCTATTTCACACCGAACCAAAAGTGGTTGGAGTGTGCCTCAGAAAATCACAATCAAAAATTATTACAACCGCAATGAGTATGAAAGTTTTTGTCCTTCGGCAGATGGCAAGGTGTTGATATTGAGTGTAGAACGCGATGAGACAATTGGAAATAAAGATTTGTATGTAAGTTTTAGAAACAACGATGGAAGTTTCACCGAGCCTAAAAATATGGGCAATGTTTTAAATACCTTCGGCAATGAAGGAACACCGTTTCTGGCACCGGATGGCAAGACCTTGTTTTTTTATTCCGATACCCACAATGGTTTTGGCTCTGCCGATATTTTTATGAGTAAGCGGCTGGATGAAACCTGGCTCAAATGGTCGGAACCCAAAAACCTTGGGCCCGAAATGAATACTAAAAACTGGGATACTTATTATTCTATTTCAGCTCAGTCAAGCTATGCTTTTCTTGTTTCTTCTGAAAATTCAATTGGCAACGAAGATATTTTTATGATAAAAATTCCGGAATCCATAAAATCTGATCCGGTAGTGCTTATTAGTGGAAAAGTGCTGGATGCTAACACAAAACAACCCATAGAAGCTGAAATACGTTACGAGAATCTTGCAAACGGCAAGGAAATGGGCATTGCGCGCACCAATCCACGCACAGGGGAGTACAAAATAATTTTGCCGTATGGCATAAACTATGGTTTTAGAGCTGAATCTAAAGGCTATGTTGCCGATAATGAAAATATTGACCTCAAGAAAACCGGAAATTATAACGAGATTATTAAAAATATGTATTTGAAACCGATTGCTGTAGGCGAAACTTTTGCCCTCAATAACCTGTTTTTTATTCAAAATTCATCTACCCTCATCGAAACCTCGCACCCTGAACTGAATAGGCTTGTTGAGTTTCTCAAATCGAATCCATCCATCGAAATCCTACTCGAAGGACATACCGAAACTGGCGGAAAACCTGAAAACTTAATTAAACTTTCGGAAGAGAGGGTAGAGGTAGTGCGCCTGTATCTGATTGGTAAGGGGATAGCTGCATCACGCATTACGGGAAAAGGATATGGAGGAACGAAACCTATAGTTGCTTCTGGAACAGACCAATCGGCCAACCGTCGTGTGGAATTCAAAATAATGAAGAAGTAGCCCGATTTTTTGGGTAGGTTTCTTTGCAAATTGCCAGTTGTACGTTTTTGTAATTTCTATGTACGCATTCGAACATAAGTGCGTTGTTAAAAATCTGTCTAGTATTCGTAAGTGTTTGATTAGTAATAAATAGTATTTTTGGTACGTAATTTGAAATTTAATATAAACAACTATACTATTAAGCAATTAAGGTTTATTTTGATGTTAGAATATTAGTAATTTATCGTTTTCGTTTTACTGTTTTCATTTAGTTTTAAAAACCAGAGCTTTATTGCTGATGATAAATGCCCTGAGTTTGCTGGTCAAACCACCAATTAATTATTAAGCAGAGTTCCTTCGGAAATTTTCCACCGGAACTCTGCTTTGAATATATAACCCCCCGTTATGTTAGTTGGTATTATTCATATACCTCGTACACCTGATTCTGGTATTTGAAACTTACATTTTTCCCCAGGCATAAAAACTGCGATACTTCAGGATTTTTATTTATAAGTGCGAAATACTCTTTATCTGCAAATTTTATGCGTATAGGTTTTTGGGAGTCGGTATCCTGCAAGTATATATCTACCCATTCATTTTCGGTCTGATATATTGCCCTGCCTTGTTTATTGCTTATTCCATTGAGTACATTTCTGCTTTCACCATTTTTGTCCTGGTAGTTCATACGTGTACCGCCTTGTTTTACATCTGCCACTTTCACCGCATTTTTCAGGTTCTGAACTTCAATGCTTGAACGCACACCACCTGAGCCTTCCGACTTTTTCAGATCGTTGTATGAGTCTTTTATCTCGGTCTCTATTTCGTCGTATTGAAGTGTTTGGTTGAAAATAGCCCGGTTGTGCGGTATATGGTTGTTGTTTATGCTTATGCGTTCATCTTCAAGTATCAGGTAACTGGTATATGGGGTGATGATGCCATATTTTTTTGCAAGGGTAGTGATGGTTTCTATCAGTTCTCTGTTTTCACCTTTCAACCTTATCTGGTCGAGCAGGTAGCCTATGTAGTTGGATGCCCAAAGAATGGAAACAAATTCATCTCCGGCTTTATCACCAAATTCAATATCAAAGGTGTAGCTTTCTTTCTTGCCATCTACTAATCCGCTCACAGTTATTTTGTCTTTTATGGGGTTTCTGTATCTCCCGGTTATGATGAGTTCGCTACCGCGAAACAGATCGGGCAATTTATTCGGAAAAATCTCGTGCGCATTGGTGGCAGTGCCAAAAGTGAGTTCAATATTTGTAAGTACCGGAGAATTTACTTTTTCGAAAAAGGCCGAAATCTTTAACTCAATATCCTCTTCCGGCGTTATATAGCTTCGGTAAGCCGATGTGAGCTCGGTCATCTCATCGAGTAGTTTTGTATTTATGTCGTAGCCAATGCCGAAAGTAAATATGCGTACATTGCTGTTGTTGATAGCCTGAATTTTTTTCAACAATTCAGTTTCCTTGGTTTCTCCAATGGTAGGTTTCCCGTCGGTGATGAAAATAATGACGTGGCTTCTGCCTGTGGTAGGCGCCTCGCTGAGTGCCAGTTTGAGTGCATCTTCCATATTGGTGCCACCTATGGCTTTCAGGTTTGCCACAAAATCTTGTGCAGTTTTGGTGTTGGCAGCATTCACTGGCATTCGCTTTTCAAATAATTTCTCGGCTAGGGTTGAAAACTTTATCAACTGAAAATTGTCGTTGGCATTGAGGTTCGAAATACAAAAGTTGAGTGCCTTCTTTGCCTGATCCATGCTTTTGTCTGCCATCGAGCCACTCACATCCAGTACAAAAGTTACATCTTTTGGGGTTGTCGATTTCTCTTTTTTTGCAAACCCCGGGCTTATTGCCATCAGGAAAAATCCATCGTCGCCGGTAAGTTTGTGCGTAAGCACCGATGCGCCTATGTATTGCTCAGATTCGCCAATGAGTAAAGAGAGATCCATATCTGCTTTGGTTTCTTTCATTTCAAGACTGGCCAGCGCATGGTTATCGTCTATACGTTTTATATCCAGTTCATGGGTAGGGCTGTATATGGTTTTAATCGATTTCCTGCCTTCTATTTTTATAAGCATCGAAAAATTTGGGATTGGTTTTGCACTGTACTTTTTAGTATTGAGCGGAAATGTATACTCAATCATTCCATTGTCGTAATTGAGAATTTGTGAGTAGGTAATGCTTATTTTTTTCTCTTTCAGGGCTTCTATCGGAAAAATTCTGATTTTGAACAGATCGCACTCTGCATACTCAAGCAGCGCCGGGTCTAGGGTTTTGCGTACTATGTCTTCGTATATGGCGCGTGCCTGATTGGCGTCCAGCAGCTCGGCTTGTGTCTGCTTGCCGTTTATGTCCATGGTGAATTCCCTGAGAACACTTCCTTTGGGCACCGGGAATAAGAAAAAGCCCTGCAAATTGATGCTACTCGGATTGTAAAATATTTGTTCTATCTGGGTTCGTACCACACCTGCCTGTATATAGGTTTCCACCTTCAGGCTTTTCACCTCAAGTGTAAATGGATTGAAACGTTGGGTAGCTGTAAAATCTGTACCCACCGGCGACACAATGATGATACCTCCGGCAAATGCACCTTGCACCAATATGAGTGTCAGCAGGAATATGAGAATGCGTTTCATGATGTTTGGCTTTAAGTTGATAATCTTAGAAGTTGAAAAGGGATGGTTTGATAGGATACAAGATTTGGTGTGAAAGAGCTTATTTCTCGAATTTGTAATTTTTCTTTTCAGCTTGTTTTCGTATGCTACCGAGCATGGCTGCATCTAGGGTATTGTCTATGGCCATTTCTTTTTGTTTTTCGGCTACGTATTTCTCCCGCTGCGCATTCAGATCCTGTATTTCTTTCTGAATTTTCTCACGCTCAGCCTTCTTTTCAGTCACATATTTTTCAATTTCAGTTTTGCTTTTTCCTTTCAGTTCTGCGGGCAACTCATTGTTTTCTACTTTATCCAGTACTTTGCTGTCTTCGTCGTATGCATCTACCAGGTCCCAGGTAGTATTTTTGTACACGCCACTGCTTTTTGATACACCACGCATAGCCGCATTTGCTTTACTATATGAACTCGCATTTATGTCTTGTTGTTCTTGCATCACTTTGCGGTCTTCACCTTCTTCGCCAAAAGCTATATAGGTTTTATTCAGTTGGTTGTTCAAATCTATTATTTTATCGTCATAGGGCGATTCTATGTACACTGTTTGTTGGTCGGAGTTTATGGTTATAAATTTGCCATCGGCAAGGTCAGCGCCTTTTTTCCAGAAAGTTTCAATTCCTTCAGATTCTGATCCGCAGAAAATGGTGTTTACTACTATGCTTTTAGTAATGGCGTTTTTGCAAGAAACCTCATAATCTACAGTACCTTGATTGAAAGGTTCGTTTCCTGCAATAAATATAATTTTGAGGTCTTTGTCTGATGCACTCCAAGCGAGTTGATCGGTGCTGGTGCGTATTACCCAACCGCAATACTCGTTGCCGCCGTATGTAGAAAGTTTGAAAAGCTCATCCGAAATTTTATCTAAGTCAGTAGTAAGCGGAGAAAGTTGCCTGATGTGGCCTTCGTTGCCGCTTAGGTTGTCGTTTCCGTATTCATAAAGTGCAATTTCCAGTTCAGGACGTTCGCCATCGTAACGGGCTGTTGCTAATTCGTTTACTATTTTCCACAATTGGGCTTTTGCCTGATCTATGAGGCCGTCCATGCTATTACTCGTATCTAAAAGTATAGCAATTTGTATTTTAGAATTGCTTTTGGTTTGTGCGTATAGGCCAGTTTGTATGAACGATACCAGCAACAAAGCGGTGATGATGATCTGAATGTTCTTTTTCATAAATATTGAGGTTTTATTTGATTGCTTGTTTAATATTGAGAGTATGCATGGGGTGAAATTCCATAAAAATGAGTTATAAAAAATGCAATTTATTTAAATGAATGATAATCAGTATACTACATTTGTTTTTCCATTAGTAACCAATATTGTGCCAATTCATTGATTGCACCGTTACATTTACAATTTCTTAAATATTATTGAAACCCATGTATAAAATGCGCATAAAAAACTATATTTGGTAATACTTTTCAACACGAATCTATGCGCGTATTTTTAGGTGGTACTGTAAACGGATCTCGCTGGCGCGACTATGTAATGCCCAGGCTCGAGGTTGAGTATTTCGATCCTGTAGTGAAGGATTGGAACGAAGAAGCTCAGCAACGTGAAATACACGAGAGGCAAACTTGCGATTTCGTACTATATGTACTTACGCCATGTATGGAGGGTTTCTACTCTATTGCCGAGGTAACCGATGATTCATTTAAGCGTCCGGACCGTACCATTTTCTGCTATTTGCCTGAAGACGGCGATTTGGCTTTTTCAGAATTGCAACTTAAGCAGCTCGAAAAACTCAGCAATAAAGTTACTGAAAACGGTGCCTTGGTATTGCCGAATCTGGACGCAGTGATAGACTATATGAACTCTGCCAACCAGCGTGAGAAAAGTATACAGCGCCACCGAGATCAGATGTACGACGTGTTCATATCATACGGCCGCCGTCACAGTTTGGAGTTTGCCCGTAGGTTGAACAACGACCTGGTCGCTGCCGGAAAAAAAGTTTGGTTCGATATGAACAATATTCCACTGGCGGTTGATTTTCAGATTCAGATAGACGAGGGGATTGAAAAATCTGATAACGTGGTTGTGATTATTTCTCCACACTCTGTCAAATCGGAGTATTGCCTCAAAGAAATCATGTTGGCAATAAGCTACAAAAAACGTATCATTCCTATTTTGCACATTGAACCTACCGATTCGTGGCACAAACTTCATCCAGAATTAGCTAAACTCAACTGGATTTATTTTCGTCAGAAGGAAGATTTCAACATACCCCTCGACCAATGGAAATGGATAGATAGTTACGATAATTCCTACAAAGGACTGCTGAAGGTTCTGAATAGCCACAACGATTATTTGCGTATGCATACCTTGTTGTTGCACAACGCATTGCTTTGGATACGCCAAATCAGAAATGTGAATTACCTGTTAGTGGGTAAGGATAGGCAGGATGCCGAAAAATGGCTACTCACCAAGGAATTTACCGACGAGGTAACCAAGCAGAAAGTGCAACCTCCAGCATTGCCAGGGAAATTGCACGCAGAATATATTGTTGAATCAAAAAAGAATGCCAACAATCTTCATACAGAAGTATTTATTTCTTATGTACCTGAAGACAGTGATTTGCTGGAACGCATAAAATTGCAACTCGCTTATTACAATTTCACAAGTTGGACTCACGGAGGCGATATTGAGAGTGGTGCAGAGTTTATTTCATCCATCAAGCGGGGCATAGAGCAGGCCGATAATTTTTTGTATGTAGTTACCCGCCAAGCGGTAGGAGCCGGATATAGCAATCTGGAAATTGATTATGCGGTGTCGCTCAACAAGCGTATAATCCCTATATTGCTTGAAAATGTCCCCGGTACTGAGTTGCCTCCTGCTGTTCGTTCGCTGAGTGCAATTTCTTTCTGGAAAGATACTTTAGTTTCTGAAGCAGAAGAATTAGTGCTTAAAAACCTTTCGGACAAAGAGAAACTAGCTGATATATCTGCTAAGAGTCGTGCGAAAACTGAGTTTGATCTTAGCTTCGACGAATTGTTACAAGTGCTTTACCGCGATGCAGAGTATTTTCAAAAACACAAAGTTTTCTTGGTACAGGCGCTTAAGTGGATAGAGCAGAATCGGAACAACAGTATTTTGCTCAGAGGATTCAACCTCGAAAATGCTAAGGAATGGCTCAAAACATCTGCCATGATGCAATGGCGACCTCTCGAAATTCAAGAAAAATATATTCGTGAAAGTGAGGCAAAAGTGGGTTTGCTCGAAACGGATGTCTTCATTTCATATTCTCGCAAAGACAGTGATTTGTCGCGTAAAATAAACGACAACCTGCAGATAACCGGTAAGAATACCTGGTTCGATCAGGAAAGTATTGCATCTGCTTCCGATTTCCAGAAAGAAATATATAAGGGAATTGAAAGTGCAGACAACTTTGTATTTATATTATCGCCTGACAGCGTAAAGTCGCCTTATTGCGAAGATGAGGTCAATTTTGCGGAATCAAAAAATAAGAGAATTATTACTGTGCTTAGCCGCGAATTCAACTTACTTGACTTGCCCGATGGATTGCGCAAAATACAGTGGATTGATTTTAATAAACGCGATTTTAAATCTGCATTTGGTGAGCTTATTCGAACACTCGATACCGACCGTGAATATGTGCGTCTGCATACACGCTATGCCCAATTGGCTTCAGAATGGGAAAGTAAAAGTTTTGCAACCGACCTTCTGCTTCGTGGTAACGAATTTGTTCTGGCCGAGAAATGGTTGCAACAGGCACTGGGAATGGATGAGCATGGGAATAAAATAAAACCAAAGAACCCTACAGCTACCCAAATTCAAATCATGTTTGTTGAAGCATCGCGTGATGCTTTGGTAGAGGAAAAACGTAAGGAAAAACAACAGCAAGAGGCTATGCTCAGGCTTGAACAAGAAAAAAGCCGGGAAGCACAACAACGTGCCGAAGAACAACAAAGGGCTGCCAAATGGCAGAAGAAAATGTCGATTATACTCTCAGTTGCTCTCATTGGTGCCATTACACTAGGCGTTTTTGCGTATTATAAGAGTCAGGAAGCTATTTTTCGTGAGAAACAAGCCAAGTTTGCTTATGAAGAACTCGAAAAGCAGCGTGAAATTCTCATGCAAAACAAATTGGAACTTGAAAAGGCTCTTGCCTACATAGATAGTCTTCAACAAGAAAAGGAAAATGCACTTAAAAATGCTACTTCATTGGATGAAACACGCAAAATTATTGAGAAATTTGATCAGCAAATTCAAAATCAGACCATAATTTCAGTTACCGAAAATAAAACTCCCAAACAACATGGTGGCTCACGTCCAATTATTTCAAACCAACTTAAAGCAGCTATAGTTTCTGTAAAAGAGACAAATCCGAGAAAATTGCTCGATAGCATAAATGAGTATGAACGCATGTTCAATACCAATTTTATTGCAGAGGATAAGCAAGAAATTCTGATCAGACAGATAGCCAACTATACACAACTATTGACAATTCAACCTAAGAATGCTTACAAAGCTTCTATGGCCAACGCTTATGACAGACTTATCGAGAATGAGACTGACACGTACAACAAAATTAGACTCGTGCAGGCTGCCATTGAGTTACGAACTGAAGTAAAAGATGCAGTTCCCAATAATACAGATATCATTAATAAACTTGCAATGAATTACGGTAATCTGAGTTGGTATTCGCTCGTTACCAAAAATTATAAATCTGCCATTTCTGCAGCCCAAACTGGTGTTGCACTTGATCCGTCGCAAACATGGATTTATATAAATATGGCTCATGCCTACTTGTTTATGGGAAATTTTGAGTCTGCCACCAAACTATACCTCAAATACAGAAATGTCACTTTTACAGATGGAGCCAAATTCAAAGATAAATACCTGAGAGATTTTAGGTATTTTCGCGAAAATGGTATGCTGAGCAAGGACTTTAAGCGTGTAGAAGCCATGCTCGATTTTTGAAAAGTAATCGCTTCAAGGCACTTTTGTTTGCATAATTTCGTTTTTCGTGCGTGCCAAAATGGCATACCTACACGAATGGCATATACTTTGAATTAGGAGAAACGAATTTTATAAATGAATTGTTTAACCTAAAATATTCTTTTCAATATGCAAACCGGAACAATAGGCGTAACTACTGAAAATATTTTTCCAATTATCAAACGCTTTCTATACTCAGAACACGAAATATTTCTGCGCGAATTGGTTTCGAATGCGGTAGATGCTACCCAAAAAATGAAAGCCCTGGCACAAGCCGGCGAGTTTAAAGGTGAATTGAGCGACGTTACCATCAGAATTTCGCTCGACAAAGAAGCCCGTACACTTACCATCTCTGACCGCGGTATTGGTATGACTTCCGAAGAGATTGATAAATACATCAACCAAATAGCCTTCTCAAGTGCAAATGAGTTTCTAGATAAATACAAAGATAAAATAGAAAACATCATAGGTCATTTTGGACTAGGTTTCTATTCTTCATTCATGGTTTCTGAGAAAGTAGAAATAAGAACCAAGTCATACAAAGATGGTGCACAGGCTGTGAAATGGTCTTGCGACGGCAGTCCAAATTTCACACTCGAAGAAATTGAAAAGGAAACCAGAGGTACCGACATTGTTCTTTTCTTGGATAAAGATTCAGATGAGTTTCTTGAGGAAAGCAAAATAACTGATTTGCTCAACAAATACTGCAAATTCTTGCCTATACCTATTGGTTTTGGAAAGGAAAAAGAATGGGTAGATGGCAAATATGCCGAAACTGAAACCGACAAGATAATCAACGACACAAACCCTGCCTGGAAGAAGAAACCAGTGGATTTGACCGAAAAAGATTATAACGATTTTTACAAGCAACTATATCCTGCCGGGGCTGAACCTATGTTCAATATTCACCTCAATGTGGATTATCCTTTCAACCTCACGGGTATTCTCTACTTCCCACGCATCAAAAGCAATTTTGATATACAGCGCAACAAAATCCAATTATATAGCAATCAGGTATTTGTTACGGACTCTGTAGAAGGCATCGTTCCCGATTTTCTTACCCTGCTTCATGGCGTTATCGATTCTCCGGATATTCCGCTCAACGTATCACGCAGCTACCTCCAAGGCGATTCCAATGTGAAAAAGATTTCCGGACACATTTCTAAAAAAGTGGCCGACCGCTTGGGCGAAATCTTCAAAAACGACCGTGAGCAATTCGAAAAGAAATGGGATGATTTGAAACTCTTTATAGCATACGGCATACTCAGCGATGAGAAATTTTATGACCGCGCAAAAGATTTCACCCTTCTCAAAAATACCGATGGGAAATATTACACACTGGAAGAATACAACAACCTGGTTAAACCAAATCAGACCGACAAAAACAACAAGGTAGTTTACCTATACACACACAATCCGGAAGAGCAATATAGCCTGATAGATGTAGCTAAATCGAAGGGATATGACGTGCTGTTAATGAATGGTCAGTTAGACTCTCATTTCATACAAAACATCGAATCCAAATTTACAGATGTTCGCTTTGCCCGAGTAGATTCAGATATCGTAGACAAAATCATTCCTAAAGCAGAGGAAGTGAAATCGAGCCTTACCGAAGACCAGATTTCAATGCTTACACCTGTTTTCAGAAGCCAGACTCCTGAGAAAGATTTCTATATGGTACAGTTTGAGCCTATGTCTGCCAGTGACTTGCCTGTTACACTTACTCAGTCTGAGTTCATGAGACGTATGAAAGACATGTCGGCTTATGGCGGTGGCATGGGATACTATGGCGAATTGCCCGATAGTTACAACCTTGTAGTGAATGCCAATCATCCACTTGTAACCGAAGTTCTCAATGTTGTAAACTCTACTTTGGGTTCTGATCTAAAAGAAATCTCTGCTAAAATGGAACCTCTTGAAAATGAGAGAAAACAATTGGAAGAGAAAAATAAGGAGATGAAATACGAAGATATAGATCAGGCAGATAAAGATAAAACCGAAGACTTATCGAAACAGATTGAGGCTTTGGAAAAAGACAAATCTGCAAAACTTGAGAGTTTTGGAAAACAAAACAAACTGGTGAAACAAATGGTTGACCTTGCCATGTTGGCAAATGGCCTGCTCAAAGGCGAAGCTCTTTCAAAATTTGTTCGTCGTAGTGTAGAACTTATCGAGAAATAAGTTGATTCTTAAAATTTAGATATACATACCAAACTGCTCACCAGAAGTTAACTTCAGTGGGCAGTTTTTATTTTTTGGTATGCATGCAATCTGTATTTTTGCGTTGTAAATCAGTAAATTGCGCGGTTTTTTCATCCATTTGCCTCCCAGAGTATTTTTGGGATAAAAACACAATGTATATTTGCAAAAAGTTTAGGGAATTTGATTTTGTAGTATAGTCACTTTCCAAACTTCTTACTCTTTAATAATGAATAAATTAATAATAAATATATGAAAGCATTTGTATTTCCCGGACAGGGAGCACAATTCCCCGGCATGGGAAAAGATTTGTATGAGCAACATGATGTTGCCAGAGAAATGTTTGAAAAAGCGAACCAGATTCTTGGATTCCGCATTACCGATATCATGTTTGCAGGCACCGAGGAAGAACTCAAGCAAACTAAAGTAACACAACCTGCCATTTTTTTACATTCCGTAATTACCGCTAAGCTAATGGGCGAAAATTTCAAGCCTGACATGGTGGCGGGGCACTCTTTGGGTGAGTTTTCTGCATTAGTAGCAGCAGGGGCTATGTCTTTCGAGGCCGGTTTGCAATTGGTTTCACGCAGGGCGCTTGCTATGCAAAAAGCTTGCGAAATTACACCTTCTACTATGGCTGCCATTCTGAGTCTCGATGATGAGGTTGTAGAAAAACTTTGTGCTGAGATAGAGCAAACTGTAGTTCCTGCCAATTACAATTGCCCCGGACAACTTGTGATCTCCGGAACCAGAGAAGGAATAGAGATTGCAGTTGAAAAAATGAAGGCTGCCGGAGCTGCCAAGGCTGTAATTCTGCCGGTAGGTGGCGCATTCCATTCTCCACTTATGCAACCTGCTGCTGCTGAGTTGCAGCAAGCTATTGAGGCTACTGAGTTTCATGTACCGATATGCCAAGTATATCAGAATGTAGATGCCAAGCCGGTAAATGACCCGCTCATTATTAAGCAAAACCTTATATTGCAACTTACCTCGCCTGTACGTTGGACTCAGATAATGCGCAATATGATTGCAGATGGTGCTCTTTCATTTGTGGAAGTTGGCCCGGGAAAAGTATTGCAAGGTTTGGTGAAGAAAGTAGATCGTAAGATGCCTGCCGAAAGTGCAATCGTATAATTGACCAAATTGGATTTTGAAATAAAAAAAATCCTGTAGCTTAGTTGCTGCAGGATTTTTTTAATGTATGTTCCTTTAAGATTTCTATCCTAGATACGCTTTCAATAAATTGCTGCGCGAGGTATTGCGTAACCTTCTTATTGCTTTTTCTTTGATCTGGCGCACGCGTTCACGGGTCAAACCAAATTTATCACCAATTTCTTCGAGCGACATTTCCGGCCCATTTATTCCGAATGATAGCTTCAAAATGGTTCGTTCGCGCTCGGTGAGAGTAGCAAACGCTCTTTCTATCTCTTTACTCAGCGATTCATTCATCAGCTTACTGTCAGCATTTGGCGAATCAGGGTTTTCGAGTACATCCAGCAGGCTGTTGTCTTCGCCAGCTACAAATGGGGCATCCACAGATACGTGCCTGCCTGATACGCGCATTGTATCAATAACTTTATCTTGAGGAAGTTCCAGGATATCAGCCAATTCTTCGGCGGTAGGTTTTCGTTCGTTTTCCTGTTCGAATCTTGAAACAGCCTTGTTGTATTTACTTAGCGAGCTTACCTGGTTGAGAGGCAGACGCACAATACGAGACTGTTCATTTATTGCTTGCATAATAGATTGGCGAATCCACCATACGGCATAAGATATGAATTTGAACCCTCTTGTCTCATCAAATTTTTCGGCAGCTTTTATGAGTCCCAAATTGCCCTCGTTTATAAGGTCCGGGAGGCTGAGGCCCTGGTTCTGATATTGTTTAGCAACGGAAACCACAAAACGTAAATTAGCACGTGTGAGCTTTTCAATGGCGCGCTGGTCGCCTTTGCGTATTCTCTGTGCCAACTCAACTTCCTCTTCTACTGAAATGAGTTCATATTTACCTATTTCTTGTAAATACTTATCAAGAGAAGCACTTTCGCGATTTGTGATTGATTTAGTAATTTTTAATTGCCTCATAGTTAAACTATTTTATCTGTATGGTGCAAAACCATGTATGTGTTTTGTAAATATGTTACGCTTCTAAAAAAATCTACATGCAAAACACAGGAAAATTTTCAGTTTCCTGCTTTTGTAAAATTTTGTTCTTCATCTGTATTCGAAATGGCAAGTTACACAAAAATATGCTCTTAGACAAATATATTACTCAAAACTTATTTCAGTATTCGGTAATAATTCTGTGATCCTGTCTTTTTCTTCTTCAGATAAAGAATGTTTCTTAAAAAATAATTCTTCTAGGCTGGTAAGTTGGTCAATGGATACTGGAAGTTTCTGAATCGGATTTTCTTTCAAATTCAAAATTTCAAGTGCCGAAAGTTTTAGAATTTCTTCCGGTAAGGTATTTAAGTCGTTGCGATTCAAATTTAAATCTGTGAGCGCTGCCATATCCCCAATGGAAACTGGCAATGCATTGATTGAATTGTATTCCAGATTGAGCTCTTCTAAACGCGAAAGCGTACCCAATTCTGTTGGAAGTAAAGTAAGTTTATTGTATCCCAGATTTAAAATTTCCAGATTCTTCAGATTTTCAATTTCTTTAGGTAGCGATGTCAGATTGTTTGATCCCAGATTCAGCACCTTTAAATGTGTAAGTGAAAATATTTTTATCAAATCAGCATCACTGCTAAGTGCATTGTCTTTCAGATTCAAAACCTGAAGATTCTTCAGATTCGTTATTTCTTGAGGCAAATTACTTAATTCTGATTTCCACAGAATTAATTTTTGCAGGTTAGTAAATTTTCCAATATCAGCGGGTAAGTTTTTCAGGCTTGTGCCGCTCATATCTATGGCAATTACTTTGTCTGAAGGCATTTTTTGTGCCTCATCCCAGTTTACTACCGGCACTTGTTCCAACTGCTGTAATGAAAGTAACTGTGCAAACAATGAGCTTGTACTCATTTGACACAATATATAAATGATAGCCAATGTTCTGACTTTCATGAGTATAAGTATAAATTATGTTCTTATTGGTATGGCTTGTAAAGATACGAAAAAATACTGAATACCAGTTTCTTTTTTCACAACTTTTGTTTATTTAGCATAAATTCACTTTTCATGTTTAACGTAAAAAGGCTTTGAGAAGTTGTGAAGTCTCTCAATTATTTCGTTATATTCGCATGGAGTGTTTTTATACTTATTTCGAAATATTGCAATTGATAGATAATGTGGTTATTAAATTCTTGGTTAACTTAGCTGTATGCCTGATGCATTGTTATAGACATATTGCATAAATCAAGTTTTACGAGTATATTTGTATAAATTTGCACTTTTGAATACCAACAGATTTATTTACCTGAATAACTTTACCAAAATGAAGTATTTGAAAATCTTAGTAATATATGTCCTCATGATAGGGATCAGTTCATGTTCCAATTCAGGAAACGAACAAAATTCGGATAACAAATCTATAGATACATTACTCGATGTATCGTCAGATAAACTCAACGAGGCTTATGACAAAGCTGTTATCATTTTCTATTCGTTGCCATCACCCGTTGAAACGGTGCGTCTGATGAAACGTTCGGGAGCTACATTTGATGAGAGTTTGCTTAACCCGGTTGCAAATGTAGATAAATACACCACAAGCAAAGCTTTGGCAATAAACCTGGGCGTTTTTGGTGCCGATTTGAGTTATGCCAACGTTTTTGAGCAGCCTCAAATTACTATTAACTATATGTCTGCTTCAAAAAAAATGGCCGATAAACTAGGTATTACAAATGTTATTAGTGATTCAGTCATGTCTAAATTTTCGGAAAATTTAAACGACCGTGATTTTATCATGAATATGATTTCCGAAATCTTTATGAATTCAAGTGCATTTCTAAAAGAAAATCAACGAGCAGAAATTTCAAGCCTTATTGTTTTGGGTGGATGGTTTGAAGGGCTTTATCTATCGATGCAACTGTCGGAAACTTCCAAAGGAGATAATACTGAGTTGGTCAATATAATAATTGACCAGAAACTTTCGTTGGAAGATATGATTAGTTTGATGGAAATATACAAAGATAATAGCGATATAAAACTATTGCTCGGAGACTTGAATGAAATTTATAGGATTTATCTTTTGCTTTTGCAAGAAAATGGCGAGATAAACAAATCAGCGTACAAAGAGTTATATCAGAAAGTAACTTCTATGCGTGCTAAAATGATTGATAATATTTAACAAATATTTGAATTATGCTTAGGAATAAATTATTGGCCTTACTAACTGTTTTATTGTTAGCATCAGGCGTATCATGGGCTCAATGCAAAGAATTTGCTTTGGATGAAGGTTTGAAACAACTCGATACTGAAAAATATATTCACGATGGCAGATTTAACGCCATCAGGCTTCGGGGGGGTGATGATATTCGCCTTTATAAATCTTTCTTTCAGGGTGAATCGTATAGGATTACTGTGGTTGCTGAATCTACACTCAATGATGTTACCTTTGAGGTGGTCGATTTTAAAGAAAACAACGTACTCTTTTCTTCTCAAAAAAGCAAAAGCATGATATGGGATTTTAACAGTGACGTTAGCCAGCGTTTGGTAATAGTGGTGCACGTGCCTAAAGATCAGAATCCTGAGACTTTGCGTGGTTGCATCGCCATTATGTTTGGGGTAAAAAAGGATATAAAATAACTGAAATACTTATTCAAATTAAAAAAGCAGCTTGCACTATTAAGTTCAAGCTGCTTTTTTTTTGTTAGAAATATCATTTAAAAGCTATGGTACAAATTTTCTTCGGGGTATTTATTCGCCATTCTCAGATTCTTGAGATCTATAAAGTGCCTTAGATTCTTCAGCTTCACCATAGTCCAGAAATGGCCCAACTGCCAACATCTCTTGAAATAAACCTTCTCTGAGCGAATCGTAAAACTCCTTCAGGGTGCCAGATGCAACGCGTGCTGCAGTAGGTTCTAACTGGTAACCTACTCTTTTTTGCTTAACTTTAAGGTAGTACCAATGCACCTCCAATGTTGGGTCGTATGTGCCAGCCATAGCGGTGGTATTTCTATTTAACTGTGAATAGATACGCTGCGATAAAGTTGCCTGACTGCGGTTCCAATATGGCCCTACTGCCAAACGCAACTCGGTGCGTTGTCCCCACAAATCTTTTCTAAACTGATCCTCATTCCCTAGGTAGACGCCACTGCCAGAAGGTTTTACAATGTATTCATTCGACTCAGTTTGCTTGTTTTTTTTCACCTGAACATTGATGAAAAACCAAAACATTTTTTCTGGTTTCATACCGGGTACTATTTCGTCATCTTCTTGAGAATGTGATGTATTCACTCCTCCCCACAATCCGAATACCACAAGGTAATTTACTAAAATGAATAGCTTAACTAATTTGTTCATGGTTATACATTTTTTATAAAATCCGCAAAAAATATGCCGTTATACTTTACTTTTTGAA
>JAIFMY010000094.1 GCA_020048155.1 Bacteroidota bacterium | reverse complement strand
GGGCAGTTCGCAACTTTCTGCGTATGCAACACGAACATACATGCTATTTTTTTGTAGCCGATTATCATTCACTAACTACCCACCCCAAACCCGAAGACCTGCATCTGAATGTACGTAATGTACTCAGCGAATACCTGGCTGCAGGCATAGATCCTGAAGTAGCCACCCTGTACGTACAAAGCGACGTACCACAGATAAACGAATTGTACCTACTGCTCAACATGATAGCTTATGTAGGTGAGCTTGAGCGCACTACTACTTTCAAAGACAAAGTACGCTCGCAGCCCGATAATATAAACGCCGGACTCCTCACCTATGCCGTGCTTATGGCTGCCGATATACTCATACACCGATCGCACAAAGTACCCGTTGGCAAAGACCAAGAGCAACACCTGGAGATGACCCGAAATTTCGCTAAACGTTTCAACTCTATGTACGGAGTAGATTATTTTCCTGAACCGGTTGCATTCAATTTTGGGAATGAACTCATAAAAATCCCCGGATTAGATGGATCGGGCAAAATGGGAAAATCTGAAGGAAATGGAATATACCTCATAGACAGCCCCGAGGAAATACGCAAAAAAGTAATGCGTGCAGTAACAGACAGCGGACCAACTGAACCAAACTCTCCCCTTACCGATCCTATCAGAAATCTGTTTTCTATCATGGAGGCAGTCTCGGCACCTTCCACTATTGAGCATTTCAAAGACAAATATGCCACTTGCCAAATACGATACGGAGATTTGAAAAAACAACTTGCAGAAGACATTATAAACTTCACCTCACCCATACGCGAAAAAATACTCGCCATACAAAATGATGAAGTATACCTGAGAAAAGTAGTAAACATGGGGAAAGAAAAAGCACAAATAAGCGCTTCTAAAACCATTCGCGAAGTACGCGAAATAATAGGTTTTAAGAATTTCTAGAAATAAAGCAAATACTTGATTTAGGGCACATATACACTACCATACAACTGGTGTATATGTGTTTTTAATTTTAGTAAAAGAAAAGTTTGAGGAGATTATTCCTGAGCTTCAAAAATTCCGTCGGGCAAATCTACCCTGACTATAGAATTTTCCTCATCAATCTCAAGTATAAAATCGTCGGCAGCAGGAAACAACAAAAGTTTTCCACTGTATTCAATTTCGAATAAAGGATTAAGGCTGATATCAATAAACTGGGTTATTTTTCCAATATTCCCGAGTTTGGTATCCAAAACATCATAACCTACGAGTTGATCGTAATACAGCTCATCATCGTCACTTTCTATGGCATGATTGAATACACAAAAAGGGAGGGAAGTAAGCTTAGAAGCTTCTTTGTCGCTGGCAATGCCCCGAAGAAGCAATTGAATCTCGTTCTCGTTGCGGTACTTGAGCGAGTTTTTCTCTATAAAAAAAGGAACCGGTAGCCCATCTATCATGATGAGTACCGGTTGTGTAGGATCAAAATCTTGTTGCAAAGAAATTTTAACTATTATTTCGCCTTTTATACTATGAGTTCGTGCTACATATCCAGCTATTGTATAAGGCTCAAACTTCATGAGTGGCAATAAAAGCTAATTAATCTTGATTTTCGGTAGCAGCTTCGTTGATTTCCTGAACCAATTTTGCTTCAGCTTCAGCTTTTTTACGAGCCATTTCATCCACACGCTTCTGGTTCACCATAGCTTCAGCTTCAAGACGTTTTTTACCAACGGCTTTTGCATCATCTTTTAGTTTTACCAGATAGTTGTTTACTTTAGAAGAACGCTCTTGTTTCCAAGCTTCAAACTTACTATCAGCAGTTTCAGCAGTCAACGCACCTTTAGTGATCCCTTTCAGGAGGTGATTTTTGAGCAATACACCTTCTGTAGAAAGTATAGAGCGAGCTGTATCGGTGGGTTGAGCACCATTCTGCAACCATGTTAATGCCCGTTCGAAGTTCAACTCAACCGTTGCAGGTTTTGTATGTGGGTTGTAGGTACCCAGAAGTTCGATATAACGGCCATCACGTGGCGATCTGCTATCAGCTACAACAATGTGGTAGAAAGGCTTTGCCTTACGACCATGTCTTGATAGACGAATTTTAACAGGCATAGAAAAAATATTTATTTGTTATAAAAGAAGGTGCAAAGTTATTGTTTAAAATGAATTGAAAAAAGTTTTCTATTTTTTTTTTAGAAATTTTCGCACGATATAAAAATATTACAAAATAATGCTTAATATTGCATGCTCAATTGGCCCAGGTGGCGGAATAGGTAGACGCGCTGGTCTCAAAAACCAGTGGTAGCAATGCCGTGCCGGTTCGATCCCGGCCCCGGGTACAAACTCTCAACCAACAGATTGAGAGTTTTTTTTATTTTATAGCAAATTAAAGACATCGTATTAAACCCGCATAAATACACAGTTTTATGCCAGAACACACATCAGCACCGCAATCCGGTAAGCCATTATCAGCAAAAGAAAAGCAACGCTTGCTAGACATAAGGTATCTGCGTATGGCTTATGTATGGGCCGAAAACTCATATTGCATACGAAGGCAGGTAGGTGCTCTGCTGGTAAAGGAAAAAATGATTATTTCCGATGGTTACAACGGCACTCCCGAAGGTTTTGAAAACATATGCGAAGACGATGAAAACGCCACAAAAGCATATGTACTGCATGCCGAAGCCAACGCAATAACCAAAATAGCGAAATCTAACAACAACAGCCTAGGAGCTACGCTTTACGTTACTGCCTCACCATGCCCCGAATGCTCTAAACTCATCATACAATCGGGAATAAAAAGAGTAGTGTACGCCGAAGAATACCGACATACCCAAGGCTTAGACTGGCTGCGTAGAGCCAACATTGAAATTGTACATATAGATACTTCAGAATTTCCAAAACCACTTTTACCAAACTAGATCATGAATCGCCCAAGTTTTCAAATCATAATCCCCGTCATACTAGCCATTACATTTGTTGCAGGTATTTTTATTGGCAATCTGCTCGACAATGATTCGAAGCAAATACCTACGTTTATACAGCCCAAGGCTTCGAAATTTGATAAAATACTGGAGCTCATCGGAGATGAGTACGTAGACGTTATATACGAAGATTCACTCACTGAGCTTGCCATAACAGAAATGCTCGAAAAATTGGATCCTCATTCCATTTACATTCCTGCTGATATAGCCAACGCAGTGGCAGAACCTCTGGAGGGCAATTTTGATGGCATTGGGGTACAGTTCAACATACAAAACGACACCATACTGGTAATAAATACAATAAGTGGTGGCCCAGCTGAAAAAGTAGGAATCTTGGCAGGCGACCGCATTGTTTCCATAAACGACACCATAGTGGCTGGAAGAAAAATCACCAACGATTATGTAATGAAAAACCTGAAAGGCAAAAGGGGAACTCAAGTAAATGTGGGGATAAAAAGAAGAGGATATGATCAGATAATGAAGTTTGATATAGTTCGCGATAAAATACCGCTTACCAGCCTAGATGCCAGCTATATGATTACCTCAGAGATTGGTTTCATAAAAATAAGCCGATTCGCACGCACTACATACCAAGAGTTTGTAGATGCAGCCAAGGCACTAAGTGCACAAGGCATGAAATCTATGATACTGGACTTGAGAGGAAATGGAGGAGGATATCTGGATGCAGCCACCAATATAGCAGACGAATTTCTGGCAGATGGAGAGCAGATAGTTTATACTGAAGGCCAAAACCGCCCTCGTTCAGAGTACAATGCCACTGCCAATGGCATATGCGAATCGTTTAAAGTAGTAATTCTGGTAGATACATGGTCGGCATCGGCAAGCGAAATATTGGCTGGCGCCATACAAGACAACGACCGTGGTATAGTAATAGGCCGACGAACATTTGGCAAAGGTCTGGTGCAAGAACCAATACAGTTTCGCGATGGCTCCGTAATACGTCTCACCACTTCACGCTATTACACCCCATCGGGAAGAAGTATTCAGAAACCCTATCACGGAAACTCGATGGAATACGAAGACGAAATACTTGAACGTATGAAACATGGAGAGATGGAATATGCCGACAGCATTCATAACGGCGATACACTTAAGTTTCAAACTAAAAACGGAAGAACGGTATACGGCGGCGGAGGTATTACCCCCGACATTTTCATTCCGGTAGATACAATCGGCGTGACAAGCTTTTATAAACGTGTGGCTGCCGAAGGCATTATTTATAGGTTTGCTCTTCAATATTCAGACAATCATAGAGAAGCCCTAAAAGGCATGAAAGATTTGAAGAGCTTTGAAAACTACCTAGATAAACAAAACATATGGAGCAGTTTCATTACCTATGCTCAGAAAGCTAAAATAAATACTCAGAGTATTTCCAGCGATACAAAGCATTTGATAAACACGCAAATAAAAGCATATGTTGTCAGGAATTTTCTTGATGAAAATAATTTTTTCAAGGTTTTTCAGTCTGACGACAAAGCCATTTTAAAAGCTACAGATTATCTGCAAACAAATTCAAAGTATGATTCAATATTGAAGCCCTAAATTAGAATAACTATAAATTAGCTATCTAGCGCCCCAGTTTATATATTTTGGTTAAATTTGCACCAGATTCATTTCAAATGAATCGTTTCAAAAAAAGATAATTAAATTTTACTAAAAGTAATTATTATGGCTTATAAAATTGACCCGAATCTTTGCACAGCATGTGGCGCATGTATAGACGAGTGCCCTGTAGAAGCAATTTCTGAAGGTGATGTATATTCAATAGACGCAGATACATGTACCGATTGCGGTGCTTGTGCCGATGTATGCCCAGTTGAAGCAATTTCACCTAACTAAGAAGAAAAAAATATTTTTCTGCGAAACCTGTTCCTTATAAGGAGCAGGTTTTTTGTTTTAATAGAAAATACTATGCTGTGCACCTTGAAACAAAATTGACAACAGATTAAAAGATATATGCTATATTTGGGCACAATTCCAACAAATAGATCAGAAATATGAAAAAAAACATTACACTGATTATAGCTCTTCTCACAGTCGCAGTGCAATTATTTGCCCAAACGAAACCTCAATTTGGAAAAGCTGCATACTACGCCGATAAATTTGAAGGCAGAACCACATCGAGCGGCGAAATATTCTCACAAAACCTGCTTACCGCAGCGCACAAAACACTGCCATTCAACACACTTGTAAAAGTAACCAACACCGCCAACAACAAAACCGTGTTGGTAAAAATAAACGACCGCGCATCGGGTACACGTGTAATAAAACTCACCAAGCTGGCTGCTCAAAAAATAGGAATGATAGAAAGTGGCGTTGCCAATGTAAAAATTGAGGTAGTTGGCGATGCCAGTATGCTCACAACAGATACCAACGCTGATGTGCAATCTGGGGAATCCAGCGGCAATGTTATATTCAAAATAAAAGACTCTAGCCAAAAGCAAAACGGATTTGGCATACAAATAGGCTCATTTCAAAGCATTGACAACCTGCAAAATATACTCAAACAGATTAGTTCACAATACACCAACAAAGTAATAGTGTATGTTGATAATGAAGGCACCACTCCACTCTACAAAGTAATCATTGGTCCTTTTGAAAACAGATATAGTGCCGAAAAAGCAGAGCAACAACTCACACGAAATGTCAAAAACAAAAACTTGGATAGCTTTGTAATAGACCTGTCTGCCATGTAACGCACTTTGAAAAATTACCTATGAAAATCATAACCTACAACGTAAACGGGCTTCGCTCGGTAATATCTAAAGGCTTTTTAACTTGGTTGGCTCATGAGTCGCCGGATATTATTTGTCTTCAGGAAATAAAAGCGACTCCAGAGCAAGTGAATGTGAAAGATTTTGAAAGCCTGGGTTATAAACATTTTTGGTTTCCGGCACAAAAAAAAGGATACAGCGGGGTAGCCATATTTGCAAAACCGAATGTAAAAGGAGTTAGCTATGGCATGAACATACCTGAATACGATTTTGAAGGAAGATTTCTGAGGGTCGATTTCGAAGCATTTTCGGTAGTAAGCGTATACCATCCGAGTGGCACAAGTGGTGAAGAAAGACAAGCCTTTAAGATGAAATGGCTGGGCGATTTTACCCAATACCTGAACCAATTGCGCAATGAAATCCCGAATTTGATAGTTTGTGGCGATTATAATATATGCCGTTTGTGGCATGACATACACAACCCCACAAAACAGCAGCATTTATCAGGCTTTTTGCCCGAAGAGCGCGAGTGGTTCGCCAAATTTACAGAACAAGGATATACCGATGCATTCAGACTTATAACAAACGAGGCGGGGCAGTACACCTGGTGGAGCATGCGAGGCGGAGCCAGAGAGCGAAATTTGGGCTGGCGTATAGATTATCATATCATTACCAATAATCTCGAAAATAAGGTTATCAATTCAACTATTTTGTCTGACATCAAATTTTCTGATCATTGTCCTGTTACACTTGAAATAGATTTATAAATTTTGCACTTATATTCATGAATACTAAAACTTTTACAATATGATAAATTACTTCGAAAACCAACATGCAGCCATCAATTACCTTCCTGAAAGCAAAACCATTGAAGTAAAATGGAAACTTCGCGATGCAGACAGCTCCAGCTACAGAGTAATCATGTCTAAAGGAATTGTAGTTACTAAAATGTACGATGTGGAAGTATGGCTTTCAGACATGGCAGAAGTAAAAGCTTTGCCCGATGAAGATAAAAAATGGCTCATGGAAATATTACTCCCAAACCTCCCACTCGACATTACCAAAGTTGCTTTTGTGCTCAACGCAACAAATTATAGCGTAGAGCAAGCCGAACAATTTATACATTCCGCTCTTGAAAGCGGCATGAATGCACATTATTTTTACACCAGTGCAGACGCCCTGGCCTGGATAAATTCCTAAAGCATTCACATGAGCTCTCAATTACAAATTGAGGGTACATAGATTTTACGGTTCATGACAATATCATATTATTAGAAAATACTATTTTCTGAATTCACCTTATTTGCATTTTTATAGTAATGGGTTTAAAAAAGCTTACAACCTGGGCAAGCTGGATAGTATTTAGCATTGCAACAACTACATATATACTCACGGTTGAACCTACTACAAGTTGGTGGGACTGTGGAGAGTTTATTGCAGCAGCATTCAAGCTTCAGGTCGGGCATCCACCCGGAGCACCGTTTTTTCTGCTCATGGGCAGAATATTTACACTATTTACTTTCGGCCAAGAGGTATATGCCGCTCTTGCGGTCAATATTATGTCGGCACTCAGCAGCTCATTCACCATTTATTTTCTTTTTCTTATAGCCGTTCATTTGTTCAAAAAAATAGTTGACGCTAAAGATGAAGAATATTCACGTTGGCAAACCATATCCATTTTAACGTCAGCAGGCATAGCAGCACTCACCTACACATTCACCGACTCTTTCTGGTTCTCGGCGGTTGAAGGCGAGGTATATGCCATGTCATCTTTGTTTACAGCCGTAGTGGTATGGTGTATATTCAAGTGGGAAGAAAATGCACAAAACCCGGGTTCCGATAAATGGCTGGTGCTGATAGCATACCTGATGGGACTTTCTATTGGTGTTCATTTACTCAATTTGCTTACTATTCCGGCACTGGCAGCAGTTTTTTATAGCAAACGCTATAAAACCACTGCCAAAGGATATTTCTATGCAGTAATGGCAGGTATTGCACTATTGCTTTTCATTCAATATGGTATTGTGCAGGGCCTACTGACTTTAGCTATTCCTTTTGAATTATATTTTGTGAATACGCTCGGCATGTCGCTTTGGAGCGGTGCTCTCGTATATTTTGCACTTATCCTATTGCTCATAATCATAGGCTTGTATTTTTCATACAAATACCAAAAAGCAATAGTGAATATGATTTTGAATTTTGTATTAGTCATACTCATAGGCTATTCATCTTATTCTCTAATAGTTATTCGCTCATTGGCCAACCCACCTATGGACGAAAACAACCCTGAAAATCTTATCAACCTGCTTGCCTATCTGAACCGTGAGCAATATGGCAACCGACCACTTTTTTACGGACAGTTTTATAATGCACCGGTAGTGAAAAGTATTAAAGATTCGACGTATGTATTTGAGAAAGATGCATATAAAACCATACAGGATCCTAACGTAAAATATGAATACGATCCAGCCTATACCACCCTGTTTCCGCGTATGTATAGTTCACAAGGCGGTCATGTGCGGGGTTACAGAAGCTGGGCTTACATTAATTCCCCTCCACAAGAGCCACCCACTTTTATACACAACCTGGTGTACGCATTCAGATACCAACTCAGTTTTATGTATGTACGCTATCTCATGTGGAATTTTGCCGGAAGGCAAAACGATACCCAAGGGTATGGCAATTACGACAACGGCAACTGGATAAGTGGTATATCTATCTTAGACGCAATCAGGCTTGGCAACCAATCAGAAATACCTGACTTTAAGCGCAATCATCCATCACGCAATACATATTTCCTTCTACCATTTCTGATCGGAATTCTGGGGTTGATTTATCTTTGGAATAAAAACAAAAACTACTTTCTTATCACAACCTTGCTGT
>JAIFMY010000224.1 GCA_020048155.1 Bacteroidota bacterium | reverse complement strand
AGCTGCAGGTGCTTATACACTGATGAATGCGTCGTGCGATACACCGGACAATAAGCAAAATGAGTCGGTTGAAAAATCTGGTGCCGGCGATGCTATGGGTTTTGAACTGGATGAGTTTACCATAGAACAACTGCAGGAAAAAATGCAGAACAAAGAACTTACTTCGGTACAAATAACCCAGCTTTACCTCAACCGCATAAACCAATTGGATAAAACAGGCCCTCACCTGAATGCAGTGATTGAAATAAACAAAGATGCACTCTCCATAGCTCAAAGCATGGACGATGAGCGCAAAAGCGGCAAAACACGTGGTCTGCTGCACGGTATTCCGGTTCTCATAAAGGACAATATAAATACTGCCGATGGTATGATGACCACGGCCGGATCGTTGGCGCTGGAAGGGAATATTGCTGCACAAGATTCGTTTGTGGCTGCCAAACTTCGTGCCGCAGGTGCGGTGATACTCGGGAAAACCAACCTGAGCGAGTGGGCCAACTTCCGCTCTACACGCTCATCGAGCGGGTGGAGTAGCCGGGGTGGACAAACCCGCAACGCCTATGTCACCACCCATTCGCCCTGTGGTTCTAGTTCAGGCTCGGGTACTGCTGTGGCTGCCAATATGTGCGCAGTGGCCATAGGTACCGAAACCGATGGTTCTATTGTATGCCCATCGTCTATCAATGGCATAGTGGGGCTGAAACCTACGGTAGGCTTGGTGAGCAGAGCAGGCATAATACCCATTTCCGAAACGCAGGATACCGCCGGGCCTATGGCTCGTACCGTGCGCGATGCAGCTATACTATTGGGCGCTATTGCCGGAGCAGATCCTGCCGACCCATACACACAAGTATCAGAGAATAAAGCGCAAGTTGATTATACCCAGTTTCTGAATACCGATGCACTGAAAGGAAAGCGAATAGGGTACGACAAGTCGGTACTTGGGGTGCACGAAGGCATAGATGCTACCTTTGGCGAGGCGCTTAAAGTGCTTGAGCAAAAGGGCGCTACCCTGGTGGAAATAGAATTTGTGAACGAAATAAATAAAATTTCGGAAGTAGAGTATGATGTACTGATGTTTGAATTTAAAGATGGGTTGAATAAATACCTGGCAAAAGCCAATGGGAAGGTAAAATCGCTGGCTGAGCTTATCGAATTCAATAAAAGCCAAGCCGACAAGGTAATGCCGTATTTTGGGCAGGAAATACTTGAGGCGTCGGAAAAGAAGGACAGTATGGAAAGTGCTGAGTACGCCACCTTGCTCAAGAAATTGCAAACATCGCGTACTTTGCTCAATAAGTTGATGAAAGATAATACCCTCGATGCTATATTCGGGCCATCTAATGCTCCTGCATGGGCCATAGATATAGTCACCGGCGACCATTTTCTGTTTGGGTTTTCTACCGCAGCCGCCATTACCGGATATCCTACCATTACGGTGCCTTCCGGTATCTGGAAGCAACTGCCCATGGGAGTTACCTTCGTTACACAGCCATTTACCGAAGCTGAGTTGCTGGGCATGGCCTATGCATATGAGCAAGCCAGCATGAAACGCGCCAAACCCGAATTTAAGCTTACAGTGTTTTAATGGAAAATGGAAAATGGAAAATTGAGAATGGAAAATTGAGAATTGAGAATTTCGCGATGCAGGAATACATCACGATTCGATCGTCCCTAGGACATCGAATCGTGAAACATATCTCAATAATACTACCATCGTTAAAGCCCTGACAGCGTTCCAAACGCTGGAAGGGTTGGATGGTGCGACTTTTTGACGCTCCAATGTCCCACGCTTCGCTCGGACGATTGGAGGTCTGGTGAGAATCCCATTACGTGAAATCGTCCGCAGGAAATTGTAGCGTGAAATTGCGCACTAAAATTTTGCCGACATTTTATCATTTATTTGTATATTACATCGGTATATGGGAGTCAAGGTAATGAATTGGAATAGCCTAAGATGTAATTTAGAATAAAAAAATCCCTGTTTATTGCGTTATGGTGCTACCGAACCTTTGCGTACTAAATAAACATTCCTTACTTTTGGAATAAACCGAGACTGAGTTGATTGTAGATAGTACATAATAGTTTATAGTCAGACAAACAAATTACATGAACAAAGATTATATAAAGTTAAAAGGCGATTTAGCAAAAGCTAAGACTGAAGAAGATGTTAAAAATGCATATGCAAAGCATTTTAAGATAAGCTATGATACTTCAGATAGGCACGACCTATATACACCTCAAGTCTTATTTGAATTTAAGTACGACAAAAACATGCTTAGTCTGAAGGCAAGAGCTACTGTATTAGCGCAAATACTATACTATGTTCATAGACTCAAGTTTGGGTTTACACAAAAGGCTATCCCCATATTTTTATGCTTGTCAGATAAAAATGAGACGGTACTAACCGAAACCATTAAATGGAAAAACTATTACTCCGGTGCTGATAGTTATGACTGGGATTTGAGCCCAAGTATCCCCGACAAAAGACTTATAGATAAACTAATAGAAGATGACGAATTCAGAAATTTGCATGTATATAATCTTGAAAACGAACAAGATTATTTGGTCTTTAGTGAAAAACTGCAACACTGCTTAGACCCACAGCAAAAGTTTGATTTCATTGATAAAAAGATAATTACAGAAGAGAATTTTGAAGAAGTCTTTGAATATTGGAATGGAATATTCGGAGCATCAGTAAAGAATGGATTTAAAACTTCAAAATATTTTGTTTGTGATATACAGCAAGGTAGAACGCACCTAAGCAAAGAGGAAGGAAAGGCCTATTTTGATTTTGGAAACGGTGAAGTTCGAGTTAAAAAAATACTGATGAAGGACTACCAATTCTTTTGGGAACTTTATGAAAAAGTTACTTCACCGGACACCATGCGTGGCATATTATCTAAAATAGATCGTCTGACAGATGAAGAAATGCGTCGCTTTCATGGTGAGTTTTTTACCCCCATTCGTTTCGCAAACAAAGCACTGGAATATATAGAAAGAACGCTGGGAAAAGAATGGTGGAAATCGGGTGAATATAGAATTTGGGACATGGCCTCCGGTACCGGAAATTTGGAATGGTATCTACCAAATGAGGCTTACCAATACCTTTATTTATCTACTCTATATTCACAAGATGTAGATCACTGTATGAAATTATTCCCAAGTGCAAGCGTTTTCCAATACGATTATTTGAACGACGATGTAGGAAACGTATTTTTGGACAATAATATAGGCTTTGACATCACTTGGAAATTGCCTGAAAAATTGCGTAAAGACCTTGCCAATCCTCACCTAAAATGGATTATTCTTATCAATCCGCCTTTTGCGACAAGTCAAAAGGCCGGCAACCAATATGGGGATAGAAAGAATGATGTAAGTAATACTATAATCCGAAAAGTAATGCATCAACAAAATCTGGGTGAAGTTTCAAGAGAATTGTTTGCGCAGTTTATATTTCGTATTAAGAAGGAATTTCAAAATAAGAGCGTACATTTTGGTTTGTTTTCAAAGATTAAATACCTAAACTCTAATAATGATCAGAAATTCAGAGATAGCGTTTTTCAATATGAGTACAAGCGAGGTTTTATATTTAGTTCATTAACGTTTTCGGGTACTACTGGTAATTTTCCTGTTGGATTTTTAATTTGGAATTTAGCAAAATCAGTAAGGATAGAAGATCAAGAAATTAGCGTAGATGTTTTTAATGAAAATGTTGAAAAGATAGGTCACAAAATAATTCCTTCAGAAAATAGAGAGCTTTTCTTAAATAAATGGATTGAGAGACCAAAGGGAGTAAAAAAGTTCCCACCTTTTGGAAGTGCTATAAAAATTAAGTATGAAAATTCTGATAAAAGGGATCGAATTTCTGAAGGCTTCATAGGATCATTAATGACTCCGGGAAATGATTTTCAACAACAACGTATTACATACATATTATCTGGACCTTCAGCAAGTGCTGGAGGACTGTCGATTACTGCGAAGAATTTTGAAAAGGCGATGATTATTCATTCTGTTCGCCTCATACCTAAAGCTACATGGATAAATGATAGAGATCAATTTTTAATACCATCAATAGCAGTTTCGCAAGAGTTTATAAATGATTGCACTCTCTGGAATTTGTTCAGCAATTCGAACCAAACTGCGGCCATGAAAGATGTTGTATATGAAAAAGAAACGTACCAGATAGAAAACCACTTTTTCCCATTTCTCTTGAAAGAACTGAAAACATGGAAAATAACAGATAGCGATATTGCTCTTTCATTGGCATCGGTTTCCGACCGATTTGTTGCCCACTGGGTATCGGAGCATGATCTGAGCGACGAAGCAAATGCCGTGTACGAGGCAGGAAAAGAAATTTATAAGTTCTATTTTGCAAACTTAAACCAACTTCGCACACATCTATTTGAGATTAAAACTTGGGATGCTGGTTTATGGCAAATAAGGAATGTATTGCAAGACCAGAACTTTGCACGCGATTTATTTAAGGTGCTCAAAGAAAAGCACGATATATTGCGCGACAAGTTACTACCCCAAATATATGATTATGAGTTTATCCCAAAGGTTGAAATATAAAAGAGTAATAATTTATGGCGAGAATAGATCATCACATCAAACCTTATGATGAAGGTACATTAGTGAAATTGGAAATATTTGAAAGTTATGTTGAAACTTGGTTACCTACATTTATAACACAAAAACATATACATGAAATTTGCATTGTTGATTTCTTTGCCGGAATTGGTTATGATCAATTACAGCAAAAGGGATCACCAATCAGAATATTAGATAGAATTGATGCATACTTCGCTTTATTGATGAATTATAATACTAAGATTACGCTTTACTTAAATGAATACAAATCACATAAATTTAAATTGCTGAAAGAAAATTGTGAAGAATATTTACAAAATCATAAACGTCTCTCTAAATTTGTTGAAATACATTACTTACAAAAAGATTTTAATGACATTTATGATGAGATTTTGAATGTCACTAAAGATAAACCCAGTCTATTCATTATAGATCAAAATGGAATTAAATTCACAAGTAAAGAAGTTTTTAATTCTTTGCTGAAAACTGACAAGACAGATTTTTTGTTTTTTATTTCATCTTCATTCTTTAAAAGATTCAATACAACTGAAGAATTCAATAAGCATTTGAATATAACAGAAGAAGAATTGAATCGAAATCCATATAAATTTATACATAGAACTGTATTGGAAGCATATCGTTCGTTAATTCCTTCAGATTCAACAATGATGATTTATCCTTTTTCGATTAAAAAGAATGCAAACATTTATGGTATTGTATTTGGTTCAAAACATATTCTTGGTGTTAAAAAATTTCTTGACATAGCTTGGAGCAAAAATAAAATTAATGGAGATGCAAATTTTGATATTGATGACGATTTAGGTAAATCTCAATTGACTATATTTCAGGATGAAAAGAGAGTCACTAAAATAGAAGGCTTTGAAATATTATTGGAAAAATATATTGAGGAGAAGAAAGAGGTAACAAATGCGGAATTATTTAATTTTACTTATCTGCATGGTCATATTTACAAACATACTAGCGATTGGTTAAAAAAAGTAAAGAATATAAAAGTCGAATATTCTGGACATACCTATCTTACATGGGAAAATATAAAAAAGGGGAAAGTTGTAAAATTTAAGTACATACATTAAATTTGTATAATGAAAAAGACTAAAATAGAATGGACTGAAGCAACCTGGAATCCAACTGCTGGGTGTACCAAAGTTAGTTCTGGTTGTGCCAATTGCTATGCCGAGGTTATGGCCAAGCGTTTGCAAGCTATGGGAGTAAGAGGCTACGAAAATGGCTTTACATTTAGTTTAGTCCCTGAAAGATTGAACGACCCATTCAAAATTAAAAAACCTACTGTTTTCTTTGTCAATTCCATGAGCGATTTGTTTCATGAACGAATGGAAGATGATTATTTAGAGCAGATATTACAAGTGATAGAAGCAACTCCACATCATACGTACCAAATATTAACTAAGAGAGCAGAGAGAATGTACTCATTCTTTCACAAGCGCAAAGTAATACCTCAGAATATTTGGCTTGGTGTTACTGTAGAGAATAGAATGCAAGGCATCCCTAGAATAGATTATCTTAGAAATTTACCTTCAAGCATCCGTTTTTTATCCATTGAACCACTTCTTGAAGATTTGGGGGAATTAGACCTCTCTAACATAGATTGGGTAATTGTAGGTGGTGAAAGCGGAAATAAAGCCAGACCAATGGATAAGTCATGGGTTCTAAATATTAAAAATCAGTGCTTAAACAACAATATTGCATTCTTTTTTAAGCAATGGGGTACTTGGGGGGCTGATAAGGTTAAGCGAAATAAAAAACTTAACGGAAAAGAACTGGACGGAAAAGTCTTACATGCTTTTCCGAAGATCATTGAAGAGCAATTTGAATTAAGTTAAACTACTCACTACCATCTAACAATTCTTAACTTTAAAAAAAACTTAACGATTTGCATAGGATTTGGTGCAATCTCGTGTTCGGCTTATGCTGTGCCTGAGTCAAGGTGGGGAACAAAAAAACCGATCCTTTGCAGGTGTCGGTTCGTATGTGGGACTTGTGTGGTTCTGTGTGGTGGGTAGGGTTACGCCAGTTTTTCACGGCGGAAGCCTATGATATGCAATATACGTTCGTAGTCTTCAGGTTCTTCAGCCATTACCAGGTGTATCACCGAGCGCAACATACTGGTAATTTCAGCACGTAGTTTCTGTGTTTCACCAACATGCTCCGATGAGGTAGTGTCGTGGCTGGTAGCACTGTTGAGTTCACGCTCAAAATCGGTGTGCAGTTTTTGCCAGTAAGCCAAACCATATTCATCGCTTTCTATCTGATGTTGCTGTATACCATTTTGCATGCGCTTAAGAGCGCTCAGAAAAGCTTCGTACTTTTTAGGCAAAGTAAAACCTTTGCTGGCACTATGTTCAATTCCGAACTCGCCATAGTATTTCTGTGCTTCGGTTTTCGGAAATCTTAGTTGCATGGCAATTTTTACTTTGCCCATTTTTTCGTGTGCATCGGCTTGCATTTTATTGAGCAGCATAGTAAGTGGAGTACGCTTCGATTTTGAACCCACTTTTATGAGCGTAGAGCTTTCGAGAGCCTGCCCTCTCTGTATCAGCGTATCTGCTGTAAATCGCTTGAGGCTTAATTCATTCTTCTTCATGCCTTCACCTACCTGTTGAGCCTGTGACGCCAAATCGTAGGTATTGGTGGCAATGTATGAGCGTTTCTTAGTGCTCTTTTCGGTACCAATCACCGAATTGTTGCTAGAGTTTTCAAACATATTAAGTACATATTATATGAATTATATAATTAAGATATCTGTGCAATAATATAAATAGATAATGATATATACAATAGTTGATTAAAACTTTTATAAAATTACATATGATTATAAATCAATGATTATAAAATGTACAACGATAATGATATATATGGTTTTTATTCATTTTGTTCTTTTTATGTCATACATCTCATATTTACTCTGCACATAAGCCTGAATTTGAAACCAATACAATGCTGCAACGTCTACCCTGCATACCTGCGCACAGAAATGGTACAGGTGCGACGTCTACCCTGCATACCTGCGCACGGAAATGGTACAGGTGCAACGTCTACCCTGCATACCTGCGCACGGAAATGGTACAGGTGCGACGTCTACCCTGCATACCTGCGCACGGAAATGGTACAGGTGCGACGTCTACCCTGCATACCTGCGCACAGAAATGGTACAGGTGTGACGTCTACCCTGCATACCTGCGCACGGAAATGGTATAGGTGCGACGTCTACCCTGCATACCTGCGCACAGAAATGGTATAGGTGCGACGTCTACCCTGCATACCTGCGCACGGAAATGGTACAGGTGCGACGTTGAACCTGCATGCTTGCGCACAGAAATGGTGCAGGTGCAACGTTGAACCTGCATACCTGCGCATAGAAATGGCACTGGTGCGACGTTGAACCTGCATACCTGCGCTCAGAATTGGCACTGGTGCGACGTTTCTCCATCGTGCTCGACATTAGGTACAGCCTCATGGGATATATGAAACCGAGGCGGAGCCTCGGCTTAACAGCGGTAAAGGGGTGACTCCCAGTCACCCCTTTACTTCATTACGCTAAAAAAGGTGGTAAAATGATCCGAAATCCGAAATCGTACATCCCAAATTAAATGCATGCTACGAATTCTCGAATTTTTTTTCGAATAATTTATTAATTCTCAATTCTCAATTCTCAATTCTCAATTCTCAATTCTCAATTCTCTTTTTATTACCATTAATTCTTCGCTTTTCACTAATTTTGAATTTTGGCATGATGCTGCGGCAAAAGATATAGATGTATGAAAAACGGTCGATATTGGATTCTCTTATTTCTGCTTATGCTTCCGCAGTTGCTATATCAGTCGATCATGCTATTGCACCAGACTGCATTTTTCACCAAAAAGACCTAAGGCTGCTGCACTGGCATAAGCCCAAGGAGTTTGAGTGGCACGGACAAATGTACGATGTGAAAGAGCAATACTTACACGGCGATAGCGTGCACTTGCTGGTGTGGGCAGATAAGCACGAGACTATGGTAAACCGTGCGCTAGGGTATCTGAGCAATCTGAAAGACAACGCCCCGGGCGCAGGGCCTGTTTTGCTATCGCATTTGTTGGCTGCGGCCTACCCCTATTTTATAGCATCGCCCATAACCATATATTGGCATTGTGCCGCCACCTCCGCGGAGTTGCTGATTGTTTTTTTGTAAAAAGTATTAGCCGGAAATTTCTGTCCGATTGTAGGATAGTGCATCTGCTCGTAGCGGGTGCATGTATCTGTATTTTTACAATATGGCAAATATGTCCGGACTGATATTCTTTTATTGATGCTCCTATATGCTTACACACATATGCATATGGAGTGATATCTTTTTTCAGTAACCAAACATTATATCATTTCATGCAATGAAAAAATACATTCTTGTATTCTGGCTTTGCTTGTGGTGGGGCTATGGCACGTATGCACAAGTGCTTCAGCTTACCGATGCCCACACAGGTGAGCCCATAGAAAATGCCACCATAAGCAGCCGTGCGCTCAATGTATACGACATGAGCAATGCCAATGGCCAGGTAAATATGCAAAAATATACCGGTGCTGCCGACATAGAGATACGTGTACTGGGATACCAGAGCGCACTGCTGAGCTATGCCGATTTAGCTGCTTACAATTATCTGCTGAAGCTTACTCCTACCTTACTTACCATCGATCAGGTTACGGTTTCGGCCATGCGCTGGAATCTGAATAAAAAGGATGTTCCGGTGAAGATACAATCTATATCATCGAAAGACGTGAATCTGCAAGCACCCCAAACTGCTGCCGATTTGCTCAACCTCTCGGGAGCAGTATTTATGCAGAAGAGCCAAATGGGAGGTGGAAGCCCCATGATACGTGGCTTTGCAGCCAACAAACTGCTGTATGTGGTAGATGGCATACGTATGAATACGGCCATTTTCAGAAGTGGCAATATACAAAATGTGATATCTATAGACCCATACTTGCTCGAGAGTTCTGAAATTGTATTTGGTCCGGGTTCGGTATTGTACGGCAGCGATGCCTTGGGTGGGGTCATGAATTTCAAAACCATAACGCCTGCCATGTCTATAGACTCTGCCGTGCATATATCCGGCAATGCCGACTTCAGGTATTCTTCAGCCAATAGCGAAAATACATACCACCTTACCCTGCATGCAGCCATGCCGGGATGGGGCAGTGCTACCGTCATCAGTTTTTCCGATTTTGATAATCTGCAAATGGGCATACACGGCCCACAAGAGTATCTGAGCAATTTTTATGTACAGCACACCGACTCGGCAGACATGGTGGTGAAAAACAATAATCCGCACACCATGCAGCCCACTGCCTACAGCCAGATAAACATAGCTCAGAAGCTTAAGGTGAGAATAAATAGCCATACCGACCTCGACTATGGATTTATTTTCTCAACCACATCAGATTTTGCACGATTCGACCGATTGTATCTGCTTCGCAATGGGCTGCCGCGCAGCGCTCAGTGGTACTATGGCCCTCAAATATGGCTTATGAATTATCTCTCGCTCGATGTGCATGCCACTGAGGGTATGTTCGACGAAATGACCGTGCGCCTAGCACACCAGTTTTTTGAAGAAAGCCGCAACGACCGCAATTTTGGCAGCAGTATACTCAAGAATAGGGTAGAGCATGTACAGGCCTACTCGCTGAACCTCGATTTTATAAAAAACCTGAGTACCCGGCATGTATTGCTGTATGGTGCCGAGGCGGTGGTAAACGATGTAACCTCTGAGGGAACGGATATAAACATACGCACCAATACCTCAAGTGGTGCAGCCAGCAGGTACCCGAACTCTGTGTGGCAATCGTATGCTGTGTATGCAAACTGGCAATATAAGCCTGTACAACAACTCAGCTTCAACCTGGGTGCCAGGTACAATGCTTTTCATATAAAATCCGATTTTGATACTACGTATTTTCCGTTTCCCTATACCCAAGCTAGTTTGCAGTTTGGCTCAGGCAGTGGCAATGCCGGAATACTGTACACTCCTGCCAAAAATACTGCCATAGCCATAAACTTTGCCAGCGGTTTCAGGGCACCCAATGTAGACGATATAGGCAAGTTGTTCGACTCTGCTCCCGGTGTGTTGGTGGTACCCAATACCAAACTTACTGCCGAATATGTGTATAGTGCCGAGTTTTCGCTTACACAAATGTTGGGCGATTGGGTGAAAGCAGAAGCGGGAGCGTTTTATTCGTATCTCGATGGGGCTATGGTACGCCGGCCTTTCAGTCTGAATGGTGCCGATAGCATAATTTACGACGGTGTGCCAAGCAAGGTGGAAGCCATACAGAATGCCGCTTTTGCAACCGTATATGGGGTGTATGCTGCTATAGAGATGCGCTTGCCT
>JAIFMY010000190.1 GCA_020048155.1 Bacteroidota bacterium | reverse complement strand
GCGAACAATATTCTGGCGTGCTGCCTGCAACAAGTCTGCTATCTTGGCATATAACTGCTCATCTTTCAAAAGTTGGCTCATAATACAAGTTCTATATTCTGTATTTGCTTTTTATATGATTTCTTACTTGGCAATCATATCAATGTAAGAATATTTGATAAAAATCTATCCTTAAGCAAAGTTATTCGATTTGAGAATATTTCCAAATACAAAACAAGTAAAGGGGTGACTTGGAATCACCCCTTTACTACATTGTATTGTCTCATAATTGATTAGGTGACTTGTCACCCCTTTTCTGAGAGTGAAGTAAGTTGGTGATTTGGAGTCACCCTCTTACTTGTGTTTAACTTATCTATTTCACTTCTACCCAGTTGCTGGCGGTGCGGCCGTTGATGGTGGCATCGTACATGGTTTCCACATAGGCAGATGGCCAGTAGTATTTACCTTTGTAGGTAGCATTGAGGCTCACTACAAATTCCTTGCGGCTTCCTGCACTCATGTTGAAGTAGGTGTATATACGGTCGTCGCGTAAGTCTCTGAAAGTAAAGCTAGATATAGTAGGATTGTTCTGATTCTCTATTACAGATACTATTTCCCAACCTGCAGGTATAAGCTGACTCAAAGCAATTTCTTTCAAATCTCTCGCACTCTGGTTTACAACCACTACGCGCAGATAGAAATTGGTTCCTTGCTCCAAATCGGTGGGGTCTATTTGTCCGCCACCACTGCCATACCAATCGAGGCTTACAGATAAGCCTGAAGATAATGCATCTATCTGCCTAGCTCCCGGTATACCCGATGAAACCACACTTACATATACTGGCGACTTGCCTTTGTTTTCGAGGTTTATTTTGCGTTCGCCTGTACCTTTGGCGTCAAGTTCAATTTGAACAATTTTGGAACCTGATTTCTTGGACTCAGATTTACCTCCATTGTACGCATAAGCAAAATTAAGATCCACATCTTTGGTGTTTTTCTCGTGATATTGGGCAGCAGCTATGAGCGCATAAGCTGTAGACTGGGTGCTATACCATGCCGATGAGTTGAGGCCGTCAGATATTTCTTTCAATAAATCGAAGGCTTCTTTTGTTTTGCCCAAGCCTGTGAATGTTTGCAGGATTATGGCTTTGTCGCGCAGGTCGGAACCAAATGTGTACGAAAGTTCGTTGTACTTTTCTACGTTGGTAGTCAGATTCTCAACGAGTTTTGACGCAATTTTGTCTTTTCCTGCCAACTGATAAGCAGCAGCCAGGTGCCATTTGGCTTCCGACGAAAGATCAGCAATCTCGCGCAGGCGGTTCATATCGCCCATCTGGGGTTCACCGGCCAAAGCAAGAGTATACAGTCTGTATGCTTGCGTCATTTGGGCAGTTTTTCCATTATTTGTCCATTTACCGGAAACGTCTTTTTGGTATTGTTTCCATTTTTTCAGGAATTTCTGAGGAACTACATACCCTGCCTTTTGAGCTTCTATCATGAAATGTCCGGCATAGTTGGTGCCCCATTCTGTGATTTCGGCATCGCCCGGCCAGTAGCTCAGACCACCATTGGCTTGCTGGAACGACTGCAGACGTTCTATGCCATATTTCACATTTCGCTCGATGCTTGCGGCATACGAATCCGAAAGTTCGGTAAATACTTTTACGTAAAGTTGCGGGAATGCTGCAGATGTGGTCTGCTCTATGCAACCATGAGGATAATCTATCAGATAACCAAGACGTTTTTCGAGGTTGATAGGAGGAACGCCTGAAACTTCGAGCGTTACTTTGTTGGTTCCCTCTACTCCGATAAGAGCAAAAGCATTGTCCCATTTTTTACCGGCTTCGAGCACAGAAGTATATACCTCTGTCTGGCGTTGATTCGGATTTCTGACATCTATTTCTATTTCGTAACGAGCAGTATTGCCTCCCGAAGTAGCTTCAACCACCACTTTAGCAATTCCGGTTTTGTCGCCAACTTTTAGTTTAAAAGCTATATTTTTCTGGTCGGCTTTGCTGAAACTGAGTTTTTGAGAAGCATCACCTACCACAGTAATCTGATCTGAAGTTTTCACAGTCACAGTTACATCTTTCAATTTGTCTTCCATGGTAAATACCTCAACAGGAAGCAATACCTCTTCGCCAGGGCCAAGCACGCGCGGCAATGTAGCCAGCAGCATGAGTGGTTTGCGCACTGCAACCGATTTTTCGGCAGAACCATAAGCCATTTTATTACCGGCAACAAGCATCACCCGCACAGCGCCGATATATGGAGGCATTTGTATGGTATGCGTTTTTTTCGATCCCTTCGAAAGTTCAAAAGGCCCAAGGAAACGCACTACCGGTGGGAATCTGTTTGCTTTTTGATTTCCGGCACGATCAACTTCATCGCCACCACCAATAGCTAACAAATGCTCAAGCTCGCCACCGTAGGCGCCTATCACATCGTTGTAGAGGTCGTATGTTTTTACCCCTAAAGCTTCGCGGGCATAAAACTCGTCCCACGGATTTGGTGTTTTGAAACGGGTCAGATTGAGAAGTCCCTCATCTACCATAGCCAGGGTGTAGGTCATGGCCTCGCCCGATTTTTCGGAAACAGTGATGTCCACAGATTTTTCGGCTTCGAGTACATCCGGCATTTTTATTTCCGGATTCAGCTTCGTTTTTTCGTTTACCACCATGATGGGCAAAATGCCATACATGCGTATGGGCATATCGTTGGTGTGGGCGTGTGGCTGTATGAGTGTAACATGCACGTACACGTTGGGGGTCATATCGGCTGTAGATTCAAATGAATGGCTGGTAAACTCTTCATCGCAATCTATCCATTGGGTGCTTATTACACGTGTTCCATTTTCTACACTTATAAGGGCTTTGGAGTCTTTATTGCTTGGAAACTGCACTACTATTTCTTCGCCAACGTTATAAGCGTCTTTGGGCGAGGATAAAGTAAGCATGGTAACACCATCCTGTTGGTCTTTTCTGGCTCTGCCAGCCCATCCTGGCCAATCTATAAACAATAATTTTGTAGAAGAGTGTCCGCTCACTTTGTCGTAAGCACGAACCAGATATCGGCCCCAATCGGGGTAGTTTACACGTACTTTCCATGTAGCTTTGCCATTTTTGGCAGTTATTTCTTCTTCGCTCAGCAACTGGCTGTTTGAGCTATAGTTGTAAAGTGCATAGCTATTGTCGGCTTCGTACCACCAGTCCCAGCTAAGTTTGTAGAACGAGAGTTGTATGGTTCTGTCTTCGTTGAGGATGTTTCCATCGGTATCGGTACAAATGATTTCGACCGGATGATCCTCATCCGTGAGCAACATTCCCCTGGCTGCATCGCCTTTAGGTGTTTTTATACCCACCAGTTTATCGAATGGGAAATAAGGTACAGAAAAATTATCAACACTAAATTCGCCACCGGGTTCAAAAACACGGGTGGAATAAGACGCCATCAATTTGGTAGGCATTTCATTGTTAGGCGAAATCATACTTGTAAATTCGAGTTGTCCTTCGTCGTTGGTTGTACCGGTGTAGGCCAGACTAGGCTCGTTGTAGTATGATTTGGTAATATCGTTAAACTCAAAATCTTTCAATTTCTCAAACACCAAAGTACTATGCGTTAAGCCCAAATCGACCTGAGTAGTCAGATTTTTACCCACAGCACCATGTAGCCAACTGGCTAAAATAGTGGCTTGAGCAGAATTGTCGGAAAGCATTTTGGTTTTATCAAGTTTGAAATCAATTTTCAGCCTGTTCGGTTTGATGGTAGCTACATTCAGATTTCGTGAGAACTGGCGCGAACCTATGGTCATGCGGGCTGTGTAAAATCCGGTAACATCATTTGGCCCGGTTGCAAAGCGGAAAGTATAGAAATCGGTACTTCCACGCACCGCAACCTCACGGTATATCTGCTGGTCCATCGGATTTACAACCTCAAAAACCATAGGATGCCCCTCAGGAATGGTAGATTGGTCATCTTTCAGCACAAAAGTCATGAAGATGGAATCACCCGGGCGCCAAACACCTCTTTCACCATAGAAAGTACCTTTTACGGCTTCTTGCACAAACCTGCCCCCTACATCGAACCTACTTACCGACAGCAGATTGTCGCCATCGAGTTTGAGGTAACCACGTTGGTTTCCATTTTCGGCCATGATGAAATAAGGTTTGCGAGGCACTACAAGTTCAATTTTGCCATCGCCATCGGTTTCGAGTTTTCCTAGCAATTGCTGTTGGTAGTCAAATACCTGCACAGTAGCACCACTTACAGGCTCGGCAGTTAGAAGGTTCGTAACAAAAACCGTAAGTGACTTATCAGTACCCATTTTGGTAATGATACCAATATCTGAAGCCAATATATTCTGCGAAACAGAGCGGTCAGCATTATAATACGCCTTTTTGCACGGATTTTCTCTATTTTCCCAATAGTTCTCGTCGTAGTAATAGTCATAATCGCCAGAAGAATATTCGTCCCAATTGCTCGGATCAACAATGGCTTTTTCCCATTCGTCTTCTTCCACACCAGTCTCATCCGTAACTTCAGCATCGGTAGAAGCACACGGGAATATGGAATGTTTGTATCTGAAACTTAATTTAATGCGATAGAGTGCACCGGGATCTGCTTTTATGAGTTCATTCAGGTCTATGGTGTATCGTATCCACTGATTAGGCACCAATGATCCGGTTTCTTCAAGCGAAATGGTTTTGCGCATTACCGGATTTCCCACACGCTTCAGTTCATAGCTGCCATCGAGTTCGTTTACTTGCAAAAATTGCAGAATGTTGGTTTCGTAAATTTTTATCACTTCCACATCTACGGCTTTTATATTTACCGCTTCAAACGGGAATACAAGACCTTTTTCGGAAGAAGGGAGTATAACACCGTTTCCGGCCAATCGAATGGCAGGTTTCAAAGTTTCAAAATGCTGAACCCAGGCAGTATCTTTCTCAAATTTCTTATTCAAAGAATTGAGCAATCCACGGTTAATCTTTATGGTATAATCTCCTGTCAAATCGCCCAAGTATAACCTTAGTTCATTGTTTTGGGGCAAAATTCTGATACTGGGAGAGCCTTCTATTTCCACAAAACCCCTAAAATCCTGATTTTTGAGTAAAGGATCCGAGAATTTGAGTTTCAGGTACATTTCTTCATCAAACATGATGCTTGCACCTAAAAATATAAATTCGTTGATTGCAGGAACGTATACTTCCTGGCTAAATTTTTTATCTGCTTCTATGGCTTTGCCGTTCCAGTCCATGCTCAGTTGCTCACCTTTTTCGCCACGTGGCATTGAATCCACATCGAACTGATACTTTTTTCCACCATCTAATGCAGACCAGGTTACATCCCAATCTTTGCCCTGAAATTTGACTCTCAGGAGTTCAGTTAGTTCTTCATTGTCAACCACGTCGGCAGTTACAATTGAACCCTGCAATTTGTAGTATTTAAGGTTTTTGTTGTCCAATGAAATCAATTCGCTTTCCTGAACAGAAAAGTTGGGTTTAAAAGTACGAAACTGGAATTCAAACTCTTCGAGGCCATCTTCCACTTTTATAAGTTCATCCAGATAAAGCACCGCTTTGTATTTGGTATCAGGTTCCAAATCGCCTTCGGGCTTGAATACCAAAGTATACTTATCTACCCAATCAATTTTTCCCTTTACTGAGGGACTAAGTTTGAGTATACCATCCGAGAGATTTTTTGAAGAATCTAACTGCGATATGACAGTGCTCGTAAGGCGGATCACAATATCAGACTTCTTAGAAATGATACCATTTGTGTATGCACTTATGTAACGGGCAAACTTGGTGTTAAATGGTTTTACACCTTCATCGCGTGAGGTAAAAAAATATATGGCCGTAACTATGAGAGCCACAGCTCCCAAGGCACCAAGCCCATACACCAACTTTTTATTTTTCATGATATAATTATTTAAATATTAGGCTGTTATGGTTTAAATTATTTTTTTGAGTTTAGCATCTTCGGTGAGCAGTATGATATATTCTTTCAGTTCGGTAGATTTCAACTGAACCTCAGAAATAAACTGGTCTGCATTGGTGTCGCTTTTTAGCAAGAGTATCATATTCATTTTGAGCTCATTCAGTGATAGAATGGTGGCTTCTATCCGCATCTGGCACATCTCGAGCTGCTCATTCAGGTTGTTGAGATTTGTTTGCGCCGAAAGCATTTGTTTGTAGGCCTTTTCGTATTCGCGTTTCATTTGGCTGCTTTCGCTTCGCCTCATTTTTTCACTGTATTCTTGCAGTTTGTCCTCGTCGTAAACCCTGCTCAGCGATTCTTTAGCTTCTTCCAGCATGGCCTCATGACGCAACAAAGCATCTATTTGAGAAGAATACTCACGCAACATAGGCAGAATTTCCCCTTTGTATAGTACCGCTCTGTTTGTATCTTCATTGAGCAAGTCCTCAATTTCGCTTTTCAACTCATTGGCTTGCATGATGGTGTCTTTTATCAGATTTTCCTTTTCAGTACGATGCTTTATCATCATGCTTTTTTGAGCCATCTCTTCGGGAATTTGCCTCAAACGCGAATCCAGCATAATCAGGAACTCAGATCTAATCATAAATGCCTGTATGATAGCACCAAACCAAGAGGCAAAAAACGAAACCATGAGTATATTATCTAAAAAAGGATATCCCGCCAATACTTTACCCGGAATGGTGAGAAACAATACACCTACAGGAATTGAATGAATAAGCCCCCAGATTACCCATTTCCGGTGGTGAACCCGTTTACCGGCAATGAAAATGCCCAGCCAATGGAGAAATATTATGAATGTGAATATTATATACCAGGACTGAGTAATTTGCCAAGTACGCGATCTGTTCATTTTATTAAAATTTTTATAATAACCGGCTTTGCTGCAAACCAATATAGAAATGCCCTATTATCACAATATCAAACGGATAAAAGCATAGAATATAGTTCTGAAAAGAAGTTGTAATTTACAACCATTTACTAAGAAATAAAAGAGTTATAAATTAAAATATGGCTTAAGAATAGAAATTCAATATATTTCTTAAATCCGCTTGTAAAAAAGTATAGTATACTTTGAAATATGAATGATCATCTAATCTCAATCGAATCACTAACTTTTTATTCACGTAATTTGCAAATTTTTATTTTTTAGCGATAAGTAGTTTATATACCAGACCAATGCCTACCAGGACTGAATGATAATAGAATAAGGTTCAGACTTATTTCCATTAGCAATTAAATCATACTACAAAAAAAGGCCTGCATCTTATTCAGAAGCAGGCCTTTATATTTACATTGAGTGAGTGCCCAGGACAAGATTCGAACTTGCACACCGGTTAAAGCGCTAGCCCCTCAAGCTAGTGTGTCTACCAATTTCACCACCTGGGCAGGTGTTGTATTTAAAGAACTTAAGTTTTGTACCCAGAACAGGACTCGAACCTGCACAACCTAACGGTCACTAGTCCCTGAAACTAGCGCGTCTACCAATTCCGCCATCTGGGCAAAACGTGGTGCAAAAGTATAAATTTTTCGATAACTGCAATAGTTTTTAGAATATTTTTCACGAAAAATACAAGGTCGGCTAAAAACGCTAAATGCCAATGTATTTCCACAAATGGAAAAAGGGGAAATAAAAACTTCATCCCCCTCTTTTCACTAAGATCTATACAATTTATTTACAGATTTTTCTTCAGAAAATCGTAGAATTTGTTGTACAGAAACAAACGGGTGTTGCCACCATATATGCCATGATTTCTGTTCGGGAAAATCATTTGCTCAAATGGTATGTTGGCTTGTACGAGTGCATCAGTAAATTCCATGCTGTTCTGCAAGTGTACGTTGTCGTCAGCAGAACCATGTACCAGCAGCAGTTTGCCCTGCAATTTGGCAGCATGTGTGAGCGGAGAATTATCGTCGTACCCGGATGCATTGTCCTGTGGTTTACGCATGAAACGCTCAGTATAGATATTGTCGTAGAAACGCCAGTTGGTAACCGGTGCAACAGAAATACCGCAGCTAAAAACGCCTTCGCCTTTGGTAAGGCCAAGCAGAGTCATGAATCCGCCATAGCTCCAACCCCATATGCCAATGTGTTCTTTGGCCACATAAGGCAGCGTTCCCAAATATTTGGCAGTAGCTATCTGGTCTATCACTTCGTATTTACCAAGTTGCAGATAAGTCATTTTCCGGAATTCTTCACCGCGTGCGCCGGTACCACGACCATCTACACACACTACCAGAATAGAGTCCTGGGCAAGCAAGTATTCCCAACCCATATCCCAACTATCGCGCACTTCCTGGCTATTAGGGCCGCTGTACTGGGTCATCAGCACTTTATATTTTTTATTCGGGTCAAAATTTACAGGCTTCAGCATCCAACCATTCAGTGTCACATTATCGGCAGTAGTAAATTGGAAGAATTCTTTATAATTGAACGAATACGATGTTAGTTGCTCTTTAAACTCATCGTTACTTTCAAGAACCCGAATTTGTTTGCCACTTGCATCGTGCAGGGTCACTGTCGTGGGTTTAGAAACACTACTGAATTCATTTATATAATAATCGAAACTGCTGCTAAAAGTAACAGAGTTTGTACCACTTTCGGTAGTGAGGCGTTTTTTACCTTTACCATTCAACCCAATGCAATACATTTCGCGGCGCAGTGGGCTCT